>JBKPNF010000001.1:0-6235 GCA_046732455.1 Thermoproteota archaeon
ATCAAGAATCGATCCTGATTTGAATATCATCTAATAGTTTTCTTTGTAATCCCTTTCAATGGATTGAAAGAAATTGACGACTTCGGGTAACTAAGTTACATCTCATAGATAGACAATGGTTATAAAAAAATTCAGCCTCTGTCCTCTACAATGAAAAGGATAGCAAATGTGAAAAACCATACAAGTAGGAAAACACCAACCGCTATAACTATAGTGGCTATAGCAATAGCTTCTGTTGTTATGACTTCAGTATGGCAAATCCCCCAGGCAACAGCTTCTTCATTAGAAGAGATCAAGGCCAGCCGTGAAATATCTGTACCTATAGATCAAGTTTGGAACGTTGTGTCAGATGTTGATAACGAGACAAAATATTGGCCCACTGTCAAAGCAATAAAAAATATCAATATGACAGCGATTAACATGACAGCTAATACAACCGAAAGAGAAGTAACTCTACTGACAGGTCCCCTTGGAGAGACGATAACTCATCAATTTGTAAGTGTGAACTCCGAACAATTTGTAGTAGAAACAAAGATCACCGAAGGACCTGTGACAGGTACGAGAGTACTCACATTGAGCCCTTCATCTAATACCAATGCAACGAAAATTGATGTGATTTGGAATGTAGATTTGTCTGGCATCCCATTCTTTGGTAGGGGTTTTGCAGAAGATGGTATTATGAGGACAACAGAAGAAGCACTTAGTAATATTGCAGCAGAGGTCGAAGTAAAATAGTAGCAAACTCTTTTCCTTTTTCTCTTATATGTGTGATGATGTAATTCACTCTGAATCCCTGCAACATAATAGCGTTAGCCCACTATAGAAAGACATCAAGTTCTCACCTTGAAACGATCTCCTTTGGGATATTCCTCAAGATAGTAAACTGTTATGAATCAAGGGATGATGAGCTAATAGGATAAATTCATCTATCCTATCCGCCTTTAGAAGTACTGATCCTATTTCGCCTCCTAAGAGTCAGACGTCTTTACCAAACGATTTAGTTATGATTCAATAAAAATTTGGATTTCAGAAGGCAAAGAGCCAGCAGCTCTGGGCGACAAGACAGAGTAACCCTAATTACTAATGTTTAGCCGAATGTTAAAAAGCTAGCTTCTATACGCAACAGCTCGATAGAACTCAAAAAACTAGTAATAGAGGAGCAGGCCCGTCGGATTAGATTCCCGCATATAATCGGGTTCAATTGCCCAAGCTTAAAGATTGTCTATAATCGTAATGAGGTTCGGTTTCTTCGTAGCTTCTTCGGGTTGCTATGAGGCGGTTTATGGTCAAAAATATATCTTGAACACTCTCATGCAGTAGCCTAAAAGTCATACTACTACTACTCCTCCTCCTCTTCAGGTTCAAGCAGCATGGTTTCAAATGCTACAGCGTTGTCGGGTTCTGACGCATAGATTACATAGTGATGACTTTTTAAAAGCCCTCTGATCCATTCATCCCTCTTGGATTGCTCTAGCCCAGAAATGTCATAGTAGCACAACTGCGAATTGTCAAATTCCTCAAAATGTTCATGGCCTGTCTTTTCCACGACCAGGCCCAAATTCATTCCTTCTATAGTTCCTGTGTCCCTTATAGTCCTGCCAACAAATCTGTATGGAGGTTTCATGCCTCTGGTGGCTTCTTCTCTTATACTTTTAAGTGTGCCAAGTACATCAAGTTTATTTGTATCGGCTCTTTCATTGCGAAAGATACGCAAAGAGTTTTTTTGCTTGAATGAATCAACGTCAATTCCTTCGACGGATAATCTTTCTTCAATTGTTTCAGGCTTGTCGGAAGTAAAGAAAATGCAAGACTCTGCTTTTTGCAGACCATTTAAAAGATACCGAGCTATAATCAAATCGGCATACTTTTCGTTGTCGTATAGGAGGACTATGTGGTTATTTCCTTCCATTTTGTCAAGGAACTTTATTGGTCGATAACTTGCTCCTTTAGCGTTCATAAATCTCCTCTCTTGCTAGAATATCGAGATATTTTATGTTCATTGCGGAGATGAAGTCCCTGATCCGATCATAATCCTGCAAAAAGTCATAGCCATTCTCGGTTATCCTAAGCGGATTTTGCACGATCATTTTCTTGCTCTCTAGTTCATCTAGATACCTGACTAGTTTATCGTAGGCTAGGTAGCTAAGGGACTGCACCTTCGTAGGTTTTGCCTCACCACTTGTCAATTCCACCTTGATTGCACTGAGGATGTCATTGTATATCTCCATCTTGTTTCGCTTAGGTTTTGGCAAATATCATCTGTGACCCTTTCTAATTAATAAGCCTCCCCAAGGGGAGTAACGCCTTTTATGTCATTTGATATAGGGGACCCATGAACAAGACAATCATGGAAAAAATCACCCCGCATCTGTGGTTTGATAACAATGCTGAAGAAGCAGCTAAATTTTACACCTCTATTTTTAAAGACTCCAAGATCAAGAACATGATAACACTTCACAACACCCCCTCGGGAACGGTTGATATCTTCACCGTTGACCTTTTAGGTCAGGAATTTACACTCATTACCGCAGGACCGCTCTTCAAATTCAATCCTTCTGTATCATTTCTTGTAGTATGCACCACAAAGGAAGAGGTCGATGAATTGTGGGGGAACTTGTCTGAAGGAGGCATTGCACTCATGGAGCTTGGCGAATATCCATTCAGTGAGAAGTACGGCTGGGTCCAGGATAAGTATGGTCTTTCATGGCAGGTGATGTTCCTGGGCGATCGTAAGACAAAACAGAGAATCACCCCAACTCTCATGTTTGTCGGCAAGCAATGCGGAAAGGCGGAAGAGGCGATCAATTTTTACACATCAGTATTTGAGGATGCAAGAGTTGGTGATATCCTCCGGTATGTCAAAGGTGAAGAACCAGACAAGGAAGGAACTGTAAAACATGCCTCCTTCATACTCCAAGGCCAAGAGTTTGCAGCAATGGATAGTGCACGTGGACACGATTTTGCATTCAACGAAGCGATTTCATTTATGGTGCACTGTGAGACCCAAGAAGAAATTGACTACTACTGGGGAAGATTATCTGCGGATCCAAAGGCAGAACAGTGCGGTTGGCTCAAAGACAAGTTCAGCCTCTCATGGCAAATAGTTCCCAACCTCATGGACGAGATGCTCAACAGTAATGACAAGAAGAAGATTGAGCGGGTGACAGAAGCGTTTCTCCCAATGAAAAAATTGGATATTGCTAAATTAAAGGAGGCCTATGAATCAGGATAAGAATCTCCTGGAAAATGATTGGAGGTGAACATAAATGGCAAACAACAAAACGACCTTGAGAAAATTAAAACTACAGGTACAAATGTCTGTAGATGGCTGCATCGCAGGGCCTAACGGTGAAATGGACTGGCTGGTCTGGAACTGGGATGACAAACTTAAAGGATATGTAAATGAATTAACGGAGTCTATTGATACCATTCTCCTCGGACGGAAAATGACAGAGGGTTTCATTTCATATTGGTCAGATGTAATGGCCAAACCTGATCATCCTGACTATGCGTTTGCTAAAAAAAATGATAGAAACGTCAAAAGTTGTTTTTACCAAAACATTGAACAAATCAAAGTGGGTAAATACGGACATTGCAACAGGCGACCTTACAGACGAAATCAATAAGCTAAAGAGACAAGAGGGAAAGGACATCATCGTCTATGGTGGCGCCTCATTTGATTCTTCCTTGATTAAAGCAGGGCTAATTGACGAATTCCATTTGTTTGTCAACCCTGCTGCAATTGGATACGGCATGACAATATTCAAGGACTTGAATGGGATGCAAAAAAATTCACTCTGATTAAATCAATAGCATTTGACTGCGGAATAGTTTTGCTTCACTATGAGGAAAAGAAAGCCTGACAAAAAAACAATGGCTGGCGCTAATAATTTGCCGATAAAGTCGATTATGATGATTATTGAAGTATGACCGAGCAGGGGTTCGTATATTGGCTGCTGTCTGTGTTGGCTAATATTCCCGTGTATTTTCCCTAAGAGTTGAAGCTTCATTGAGTAAAGGAACATTGACTAAGGATCCATTGATGATGCTTCTTCTCGCATCTCTCTATTTTTTCACTCCTTTTTTCACACGAATCATACTTTAGGCATGATATCGTAGCGGGCCCCTCGGGATTCGGATAAAATCCATTTGAATCCAAAGACCTGAATTTGGGATTTTGTTATTAGAAGTATTGCGAGTCCGGAGAGATTCTGGGAAAACCTTCAAAGAACTCAAATTAGATGAAAGCTAGTGTTCTATTTTTAGAAAACCTGCGTTAAAGGATAAGTGTTACATGTAGTCATGCTCCGAATTTTTCATCATCGAATCTACGCTGGTGTGAAAACGTCTGACCTATTGGATCAGGCTACATTGCAGTGTAATATAAGATATTGCAGCTGCCAAGGCAATAGTAGGAGAAGCTTTGTGATGGTTGCTTACTCGGGGGTGTTATTTGCAGCTCTTGTATTGTTTTCAGTGTCATCTATTTGATTTGCTTCCGGTTCTTCTACTACTTGTTCCCCTTGTACTGCTTGTTCTTGAATGGCTCCATCCTCTTCATCTATTTCAGTACCTTCTTGCACTCGGATCTCTATGCTGTGAGATGCAGTTTGATTGTTTGTGTCTGTAATAGTAAGAGTGACATTGTAAGAGCCAGCATTCTCAAATGTGTGCAAAACAGTTTCCTCATTGCTTTCTTCCCTGCCATTGCCAAAGTTCCAGCTATAAGTGTAAGGCACAGTGCCGCCTGTTACATTTGCTTCAAACTCAAATGTGGCTGGTGCAACATCTTCTGTCCCGTTTGAAATGATTCCAGCTCTCAGGGGCTGCATAATAACTTCGTCATCTTGTACTGTTGCAAGAGCATATTCTTCCTTTACCGGCTCATTATCGAAAACCAAACCTTTGATGTAGATTACTTGCTTTTGAGCCCCATTACCCTTGGATAGTTCAAAGCCAAATGGATGAGTAATGTCATCCAGGCTTACGCCGGCCAAATCAACTTCATATCTTTTCCAGTCATTGGCAAGCGTTACTTCTCCGGTTGTTAGCGCAAAGTTTTCAGATTCAAAGATGCTATTTGTCGGCCTGTTTGGACGCCTGTCTTGTATATTGTCAAGACTTCTTCCAGCTATTTTGAATTTGATCTTTTCATTTCCTTCTTCTCCCATCACCCAAAATCGCACCTTTTTTGCACCTACAAGGTCAAGGCCTGTATCATTTTCATAGGCAAAGCCTGCCACACCCTGCGGGCCAGGCCTATATTCAACTACTGTGCAAAACTCACAGTGGTTTTCAGGGTCTATAAAGTCTTCATTTACTCTAATGTTGTTGGCATCACCCGCAAGCTTCTTTTCGCTAAAGTGATCACGCACTTCAAATGGGAGCGCCTGCGCCTCAGCTTCCTGAACCTGATACTTATGCTCTTTACTAAAAATAATGCTATCAAAAGAAAATATGCCTGTAAGAATAACAGAACCTGCCAGCACAGCAATAATTGAAACAGCTAAGACGACAGGAAGTCTCATAATAGATATAGAATTTCAAACTTTGTATTTATGGAATTCGTATCGAGTTCATACTTATTACTTACATTGTTTGTTCTTTATGTGGAGAATACCTGTAAAAAATTATAGTAACAATCTCTTTACAACAGATTCAACGGCATTCAATATCTCTTTTATATGAAATGTGCTCGATACTACTATGACAGTAAGCCGGCGTGAATTCTTGAAAATAATGGCTGCAAGTGCAGGCGTTTTCATCTTCGGCAGTCTGGGCAGTCAAAGACTTTTTAACAACAAAAAGAGTGCATTAATCAACGAGGTTTCAGCCCAGTCGGCAGGCTCATGGACATCTGGCAAAAATACATCGACTGTTGCCATACATGCGTCTATTCTTCCCAACGGCAAAATATTTTACATGGCCGGCTCTGGCTACCATTCTTCGCATCAAGGCGGCCCTTATGAAGCAAGAGTGCTTGATCCAAATACAGGCTCCGAAAGCAACGTTTCCATGTCAGAAGACCTCTTTTGCGCAGGTCAAGCGCCGCTTCCAAACGGCAATATCTTGCTTGCCGGCGGAACGTTGCGCTATGACATAGCAACGGATAACTGTAATGGCAAATGGCATGGCCTCAAATCTGCATACGAATTCAATTGGTCAAACAACAGCCTTACTAAGATAGCTTCGATGAAACATGGTAGATGGTATCCAACATGTGTAACGATGCCTG
>JBKPNF010000002.1:0-5590 GCA_046732455.1 Thermoproteota archaeon
TACTACTATTAGTATAATAACAACAACAATAACAATATGGCACCAAAGGTTGCCTATCAGGGTGAGCGAGGAGCTTATGGTGAAATAGCGACTCTACAGTATTTCCCCCACGTCAAACCGCTGCCACTCAAGTCCTTTCAGGATGTATTTGACGCTGCTGAGAATGGTGAAGTGGAGTACATTGTAGTACCTGTGGAAAACTCGATAGAGGGAAGCATCAATGAGATCTACGACCTGTTGCTCCAGACTAAAATGAATGTCGTAGGCGAGATCTACCAACGCGTCAGGCACTGTCTTATCGCAAACAGGGGTGCAAAAACGATCAGGCATGTGTATTCACATCCACAGGCGCTTGCACAATGTAGAGCATATCTTCAAAAGAAAAGATTCAAGCCGGTTCCGACTTATGACACCGCCGGCGCAGCAAAGATGATAAAGGAGAGTAAGAGGGCAGATTCTGCTGCTATAGCAAGCAAGAGGGCGGCCGAACTATATGGTATGGAGATACTTGATGAAGGTATAGAGGACTGGAAGAACAATTATACTAGGTTCCTTGTGCTATCGCCGAAAAAGAAAAAGAGTGGAAAAAGCGATCTGCATAATGGCAACCGCCGCCAACACCACAAGACCTCGATCATATTTTCAGTCCGGCATATCCCTGGTGCACTCTTTGGCATCTTGGGCGAATTTGCAATACGCAAAATAAATTTGACTAAGATAGAATCGCGGCCAACCAAGGAGACACCTTGGGAATACAACTTTTATGTAGACTTTGAAGGTCATCTCCAAAACAAGGCTGTGCATGAAGCACTCCTCTCAATAAAGAGAAAGACAGCTTACATTAAGATACTTGGTTCTTACAAAAAGGCTAAATTTCAGTAGTGGCGTCGAAAGCGTAACCCTAGGCCTATTGTTATTATACCCGTCACTACAAGCATAAGCGCGCCACTCAGACCCAACAGACTTGCCTTTGTCTGTGCGTGACCCATAATTGTAAGATCTGAAGTACCTGTGTTGTTGATCGTTATCCTGTGCTGGCCTGCCTTTTGCGCAGTCAGGTCATAACTGAAGGCGGAAGTGCCGCTTCTTGCCTCGATCACCTGGTCATCCGGATCTTTGATTTCAATATTGAAGGTGGTGCCGCTCACCGAAATGCTTGCGGTACTCTCTACATTCATATCTGGAGTAATTACATCCACTGCCCCGGGTTTGATGGTGTTGTCAAGTGGGACATCTACTGGCACATTGGAATAGATGCTTGACGCTATGCCAATGGCAATGAATACTATCCCTGCTGCAATAGCGATGTAAAAGACCTTGCTTGACCGCATGCAAATTGCCCAAGCGCGGCACTATATATATAGTGCTTTATGGCGCTTCAACCAACAACCGCCACTCTAATAATAACAGTGTAGCAGCAGGATCTTCTTCTTCTTCTTTGGGGATTATATTATTACATTAGATCGACGTCATGAGACTGGCTCTCGATATACCCTGCCGATGTAATCCTGATGAACTCGGCATTTGTTTGCATCTCAGGAATTGTTTTTGCACCACAGTAGCTGAGCCCCGACCGCAGGCCGCCTGCCATCTGTCTTATGATCTCTACTACGCTTCCATTGTATGGGACCATCGCCTCAACACCTTCTGGCACATAATCGTTAAGGTCATCAGAGTCTACTACCTGAGGTCCCGCTTCGCGGTATTTCCGGCCAAGTGACGCATAGAACGATGCCATACCTCGATACATCTTGTACTTTTTGCCATTCTTAACAAGAGTCTTGCCTGGGCTCTCATCTGTTCCACCAAATAGACTTCCTATCATTACTGAGGATGCACCTGCAGCTAACGCCTTGGTAATGTCACCAGAGTTGCGGATGCCACCATCAGATATTATAGGTATATCGTAATCGCGTGCAACTTTGACGCTGTCAATTACTGCAGTCAGTTGCGGTACGCCTGAGCCTGTCACGACTCTTGTTATGCATATCGAGCCTGATCCTACTCCTACTTTGACTGCATCGACACCAGCCTTGATTAGGTCACGGCTGCCTTCGCCTGTAGCAACATTGCCTGCAATGAGCTCGCAGTCAGGAAAAGCCTTTTTGATCATGTGTACAGTGTTGATAGCATTTTCGCTGTGGCCGTGCGCAATGTCGACTACAATAACATCTGCACCCGCCTCAAGCAGTGCCTCTGTACGCTCTAGATAGTCTCCCTTGACGCCGACTGCAGCGCCTACAAGCAGTCTGCCTTTCCTGTCTTTTGATGCATACGGATACTGCTCCATCTTCAAGATGTCTTTGCTGGTAATAAGCCCTACAATGTGCCTTTTGTCATCAACCACAGGCAACTTCTCTATCCTTTTATTGTGTAAAATTTCCTTTGCTTGATCTATGGTAATGCCTACCTTTGCAGTGATAACATCCTTTGTCATAAGTTCTGACACCTTGAGTCTGTTGTTATTTTCAAATGTAATGTCGCGCCTTGTAATTATGCCGAGCAGTTTGCCTCGATCTTCTACAAGCAGGCCTGAGACGCTGTACTCTGCCATAGCCTTTTTTGCTTCTGCCACTGTCAGATCAGGTTTGATGGTATATGGCTGCTCTATCATGACTGATTCTGAGCGTTTGACCTTCAGGATCTCGTCTACGTGATCCTCTATTGTCATAAATCGATGGATAATTCCAATCCCGCCTTCCCTTGCCAAAGCAATTGCCATGCCTGATTCAGTGACCGTGTCCATATTGGCGCTGATAATTGGGATATTGAGTGTGATGTTGCGCGACAGCTTGGTGCGCAAGTTTGTTTGAGAGCGGGAAACTATCGGCGACCGTTTAGGAACGAGAAGTACGTCGTCAAATGTCAGACCCTGTACAATGTCCAACTATTTCCTTAATGTGTAACAGATCTGAAGCATTATAAGCGTTTGCCAACATTACTTAGACCTTTAAGAATTGCAGCATCGTTATTGCCTGCACCGTTTCGCGAACGTTATGCGTTCTGATAATGTTTGCACCGTTAAGAGCAGCAATTATTTCACATATTATTGATGGGACTAGGCGATCTTCTGCTGCGTTCAGGTTCAGTAGGTACCCAATGAAAGACTTCCTGGAAACTGATACACAGATGGGTTTCTTGAGCGTGGCAAGCTTGTGCAGGTGGGATAGGATTTCAATATCACGTGCATACCATGGAATATCTGTCATTTTAGTGAAAAAGGGATTTTTTCCTTCTTGACGGAAGAAGCCTATTGATGGGTCGATAATTACATCTTTGATGCCTGCCTCGCTTGCCAATTTTATGCTGTTCTTCAGTGCTTTGAGTGTACCAACCATTCTGCCGGTAGCAGGCGCCTTGTTGTATGCGCCAATTATCATAGACGCACCGGCTTTTGCTGCGACATCTGCCATCTCGCTGTCGTATTTTAGTCCGGTTACATCATTGATTATATCTGCGCCAGCTGCTATCGCTTCTTTTGCAACAGCGGCCCTTGGTGTGTCTGCCGAAATCGGCAAGTCGCAGACACTCTTGACAACCTTGATCGCCTCTGTGACTCTTCTTATTTCTTCTTCAATTGGGATGATGACGCTTTGCGCATAAGGCGCAGTCGACATGCCGCCAATGTCTATCATGTGAGCGCCATCCTCTCGCATCTGCCTTGCTGTTTCTGCTATTTCTTGCTTGCCTGTCTTGACTGAGCCTTTGTAGAAGGATTCAGGACTGGTGTTGATTATGCCAATTACTTTCATCGTTAACTTCTTACCAATTGGCATTGTGCTGATCTTCAACGCTCGATCTAGCCGCCGGCTGTGCTATATAGTTGTAATAAAAATATTAATTCTAATTTGACTTGTATGCCAAAGATTGTGCATGGAAGAGCAAGAATTCAATACTGCCAAATCTGTGCGCAACGTCCCCACGGGGGTGTTTTTTACCAAGGGCAGAGGCATTCACAAGGACTATTTGACGAGCTTTGAGCTCTCTCTAAGAGATGCGGGGATAGCAGACCTCAATCTGGTGTCAGTATCAAGTATACTCCCTCCGCATTGCAAAATTGTCAGCCGCCTGGAGGGGAGAAAACACCTGCAGCCGGGACAGATTGTATTCATAATAATGGCAAGGTCTGCCACCAACGAACCCAACCGGCTTATTGCAGCATCAATAGGTCTGGCAACACCTGTGGATGGGAGCCAACATGGATACCTGTCCGAGCATCACTCTACCGGCGAGACTGCTCAAAAGGCAGGTGACTATGCCGAGGACATGGCAATGGAAATGCTTGCAACTACTCTCGGGTTGCCAAACGATCCAAGCCTTGCATGGAATGAGAAAGAGAAGCAGTGGAGACTGTCAAACAAGATCTACAGAACACAGAACTTTACCCAGTCAGCAGAGGGTCACAAAGATGGCCTGTGGACTACAGTCATCAGCGGAGCTGTGCTTATTCTGTAATTTCGAAGCTAACCTGTGATGAGATGCTTTGAGCCGATGATGAGGATAATGTAGTCTGTACCGTGGCAGTGTAATCTCCAGTCGGAACATTGTTGCCGTTGTCGTCCTCTTGATTCCAAGTTATCATTCTAGATGCCCCCGGTCCCAATTCCGTTATTACTTGGGCCGCAGCAACGTTGTATATCTGGCCGGTGTTCATATTCTGAATCTTTAAACCTGCTGCAGAGTTAGGAAAGGTTAGCGTCGCATCACCTATATTCTTGACTGTGATTGTCACAGGCTCACCGATTCTGTATCTTGCCTCGTTAGTAGTTATCACCAAGGTACGGGAGCTGCTATTGCTCCCCTGCAAGTTGCCACTGAGAAATTCTTTAGCCTCTTGAGTAACGTTTTGCACTGCTGGGTTATTCCCAATTATTTGAGCACCCCTTATTAATCCCGAAAAGAACACACCCACCCCAAGTCCGATAACTACGAGGACTATTACTGCAATTGCTATCCATGTTATCAGACCCATAATCTATTGCAATCCAGGAAGTATCTTAATATTTTGAATTTCCACTCTAGCGGAAATCGAGGGAAGAATTATCAGTCAAACAATTATAATTATTAGTAACTTCATGTATCAGTTTCAGCGACAGCTTTTGAAAATTGCAACACATGCATGCAACTAGGAATTATTAAGGTCTCCGATGGTTGCTTATGTTGATATTGACGAGTGTTATGATGATTATGCACTATTTATTAATGGATATGCCTGCTGCCTTCAGCTGCCTTATGACATAATCTACTTGGCTTGCAGTGACCCTGCCAATTGTTAGCGGGGAAGGAAGATTCATGCTCTCATTATGGCCGAGCATCCCATTGATAAGCTGCGCAATCATCTCTGCGTCATAGAATGCCCGCGTCTCTTCAAGTAACTCCGCTACCTTGCCCGGATCCATACCGCCAGTTATTTTGCTGCTGGTAATAAGGTTGCCAAACTTCTGAACCGATTCGAAAATCCCGATGTTGTAAGCGATGAACGCTATTTTCTCCGGTGGTAGGATATCCTCAATGTCTGACGGTTGCATTTGATAATAATGCAACGCTTCCTTCATAATAAGTTGTAACTTCATGACAAGATATTTAATGC
>JBKPNF010000003.1:0-4201 GCA_046732455.1 Thermoproteota archaeon
GGGTTGAGCACGACTGTCTGATGACATTTTGAGTCTTTGAATGCGATAGTAACTTCGCGCTCGATCTTATTACCGGCCTTGCGGATGTTTTTCACAGTTTTGGTGCCGCGCCAGTATTCGGGCTCATTGTCAACGTCTGCAATGATGTTCCATATCGGGTCAAGTGGAGCAGACATTTCCCGGCTTGCATTGATGGTTATCACTACCCTAATCAATAATTGTTTAATTATATAACATTATAACTTTCAAGAAAATTCATTTGTGCTTGAAAGACATATCAATTAGTGGAAAAAAACAGTAGCTGCCGCTACAGCCAAGAATGATTATTGCAATGATAATGATCCTAACTTTGAGCGAAGACTTGACCTTAAAACTGGACTATGCGACAATTGTCTTCCTCGCCCAAGTTGAACTTGCTTTTACAAAGGCCCTACGCCGCACGCATATTACGGTAGCAGGGTTAAGAGTATCTATTTTTCTTAGTGTCTAGAACACGGAGCATGACAGCGTCTGCTGCAGAGACACGTTTCTTCTTTCTGTTGTCATATCGACTTGGCTACTGTTTATTCTTTTTGGGTTCAAACCTTCGAGTTATACATAATTTTCAACGAATGTTTATTCGGGCCGTCTCATCAGGATGGAGCTTATCCCAAAACGTGCCAAAAATGACGCCAAGCACACCCCAGAACATGCTAATGGTAATTGTGCTTGTTATTCTAAAGCCGATGACCAGATCCATGGGCGCATTTATTGGATCAGGGTTTGCAGGCATTGCCATATATGCTCCTGCGATTAGGGCAGCATATACTGCAGGGATTATCGCCTTCTTTGTATTCAAAGATCCCATCTTCCCATACAAGAATGCAAGGCCAAGTGCGCTAAAGCCCGATATTGCCAAAAATGCAACATACAGACTCTGTCGGTAATAGATGGTCTCAGGATCTCCTATTGCAGGAGGGTTTGCAGGATATTTGAGCGCAGGGATCAAAAATAATACAAGCCACAGGATGCCGGCAACAAGGAGCGCCTTCTTTTTGTTGTCAGAGCCAGGAATCGAGCTGCGTGTATACGCAAAGACTATTCCAAACAGTGATCCTATAGATAACCCGAGAATGATACCGCCAACTATTTCACCTCCCTTTTGCCAGAACCTATAGGCTGTAAATTCTGCATGGTTGATTGCTTGGTCGCTTTGGCCGGTGTTCTGCATTTCAAGTTCGATTGCGTGGTCGATATAAGGCTCAACTACAACCTGGTTTATGGCCCCCAGGATGGTTCCAGCAATTGCTCCAGCAAGAAGAGTAATAGCAATAAAAGGGATAGTTTTCATGAAAGACCATGAAGGTTAGTGGCAGGGAAATCCTGCAGCATGCCTCATGTCATGGTAGAATTCATGGGTCCAATTTGTCCCGGGCTCGCCCCCACTACCGTCAGCTGGCACTGTAAAGCCAAGTATTTCTCCTTGATCGAATCCAACTATAAAGACTCCAAAAGCAAGCACTCCAAGAAGAATACCGACAGCAACCCTTGGAACGCCTGCAGATGTTTTTGTTATCTGGTTGCTTACTAGCATTTACCACGGATACAGGAGGCTGTTATATAAAGAATCGGATGGTTTATCCAACTCGTACGTAACAAATATTGCAGAGGCTCTACTACATCATTTATGCAAATGCACATGACGATGCTTCAAAAGGTTGCGAGTAGGTATGCCCCAAGCAGAGTGCTTTCATTTGATGTTGTGCATGTGTTTGCAGCTTTGCAGATGATAGGGAAGAACAATGGCATGACGAGCAGGAATGCACTGTGTAGTGGCCTAGTTCTTGGTGAAGGGACAATCAAGACACTTGTAAAACACCTAAAGATGCAAGGGCTTATTGAGACTTCAAACAGGGGCACGAAGATGACTGTCAAAGGAAAGAGCATATGCGAAGGACTGCTATCGGCAATTCCGGCGGAAATGAGCTTGCCCAAGTGCTCGGTATCCCTTAGCAGGTTCAACTATGCAGTACTTGTCAGAGAGTTTGGCTTTGCAGTAGGATTGGGCATTGAACAAAGGGACGCGGCCATAAAGATGGGCGCAACGGGTGCCACCACTTTGCTATTCAAGGACAACAAATTTGTCATGCCAGCAAACAGTAATGACTCACTAAAAAAAGAGCCAGGGGTGCGCAGGATGCTGGTTGAAAAATTAAATCCAAGGGAGGGTGATGTAATAATAATAGGGAGCGCAGATAGCAATGAAAAGACGGCCGAGCTTGCTGCCAAAAATGCTGCGCTACTGACAGCATTTAGTCATGAGAAGCATCATCATCCTCATCATTGAACTTGACGATCGTGCCATCCTTGTTTATAGATATATAAAGTGAGACAACTTTGAAGGTCAGTCTATTCATGTCGTCTTGTGACAGCTGTCGTAATAGGGTTTTGATTTCTGCCGAGTACCAGCGCATGGATGAGATATGTATAAACTGCCACCTCGCTTCGTTCTAGACTTCAGGGTTCGGGCTCCTTTCATCTCCCTATAGCTATCTCACAATGACCTGCGCATATCATGTGGAGCTATTAAAATGAATCCTGCAACAATGATCTGGTGCTAACCTAGGTTTTCTGTGCAGAGTAGTTTATGACTGAATCAGTAGGAGGAAGTTTCTCCCACGGTCAGTTCAGTTCTCATCACCATTGTTGTTAGATTTTCTAATTGTATGTATCAGAAAAATTTTCCTGTGGAGCAGACCACAAAGGTAATCGGCAATTCATATCAGACTTAATCAATCTCATTTTGACTTTACGGCAAGTCAATTTTTTGAGGGTAAGCATATGTTTTTCAATCCTTATATCTTTCATAATACACATCTTTAGACAGTGGCTTTTGCGATAATTCTTGTATGCGTGGACGGTTCAGAGTCTTCGATCAAAGCGGCCGACTGTGCTATTGAGATGGCAAGAAAGCATGACGCCCAACTTATCTCCTTATACGTTATTGTGTCACAGCTTGGCTATGCATATTCATCTGGCGCTTTTGGGCTTGTCACACCAAATGCAATAAACGAGCTTTTGGATAAGTCAAAGCAAGAAGCACGCAAGTGGTTTGATGAGATCGAGAAAAAAGCTATGGCGCAAGGAGTCAACGTTAAGGTGGAAATGGTGGCTAGCCCCACTTCCATAGTACCCGCAATAGTAGACTATGCCGAGAAAAATAAAGTTGAGCTTATAGTAACGGGCACAAAGGGGCGGCGGCGATCGGGCTTGGCCAAACTTTTACTTGGCAGCGTTGCATCAGGCGTAGTGACTTATGCTAATTGCCCTGTAATGGTGGTAAAGTAAGTAATTAATTAATTACAATCAGGCACTTACTTTATCACTCGTCTTCCCTTTATCTTGTCATGTGTGCTTGGCTCAGCATCATTAGACACAGGGATCGAGGGTTTGCTCACCTTTCTAGTGGGCTCGGGTTTTTCATCCAACTCTAGCTCCTTGGCTTGCTCAGTATCTAGCGGCTGCTTGATCTCTTTTTTATGGCTCATGTAAGATGCTGGTTTTTTTATGCTAAAAATGTTCATAGCAATGACAAAATTAGCCAAGCTGTATGCAGGACAACCACAAGAGGAGTACGGCTCAGACGCGGCGTATGGGTCAGCAGAATAATTCTTCTTCTTCATCAGAGCAAATTCGCAGGAGACTTCAGAGGGTAAATTACCCCAAAAGCCCCTCTTGTCCAGGCAGGATATACAGGCATAGTCAACTCGTGAAAATCATATTCATATTGTCGTATTCGAAAAGAGCACGAATTGGGGTAAGACCCATGAAATGCTGCGAGTAGTGTACGGCGAACCCTTGTAGGGCCAGGCAAGAGGAACTGCTCCGCTTCTGCAGGTGCAGGGATCTTGTCGAGCCTACAGGGGTTTTCATGTTTTATCTCGTGTTTTATAGTTAGGAGATATGGCAAACTCAGAGCCAGGAAAAAATACAGCGATCTTGTCAAAACAGATACTAGTAAGCTGACAGACAACAAAAAGGGGTAAGCCTGCGGATACTCGTGAATTCTAGACTGGGAGATGCTTACTGATGTGATGTATGTATCGCTTCAAGAAAAGAAATGCATGGAAATTCCATGACTCTTATGAGAGGTCTTCAAATGTAGAGCCTATGTGACCACACATTTCTTAATAGGACAGAGTTTTGACCGCCACCAGAACGT
>JBKPNF010000004.1:0-10034 GCA_046732455.1 Thermoproteota archaeon
AAGAAATTGCTACTCGAAGGCTTGGACAGCATTGGGCTTACATTGCAGCTTGAAGACTATATTACAAGGTATGAGAGACACAATCAGATGTTTGCATTGGAGAGCAGCTAAGAAGATTTTTATCCTAAATTCGTTAAGGAGAAGATGAAGGTAGTTGGCCGGTATTGTTGCTATTTATAGCCACAGCTCGAACAGTAAAAACAACATCATCTATTACCTTGCCCATTCTATGAGGAGGTTGCAACACAGAGGCAAGGCGTACTGGAAAATGATAGTGGGCGAAGCTGCCGCAGGAGCAGAAGGATCTCTTCCTGGAGACGAAACGATCCTGCGCATCGCACAAAAGGAAAAGCTTCGTGGAAATAACGGCATTGGCTATCTCTCAAAGAGACCGCCGCCCTTTCCCAGTATGAACAGCATCTGGGTTGCATTTGATGGATTCTTCGTAGATACTGAAAAGCTGTACCTGCACCCGTACATTGGTTCTGCAAGGGACTCTGATTCGCTTTTCCAGATCTATTATATTTTTACTCAGCTCTTAATTTTGGAGAAAAACCCTGAGCGTGCAGTCGAGTTTCTAGATAGGCATCTCCGAGGGAACCTGATGATAAAGGTGGGCGACGGAATTTATGTATACCGTGACAGGACTGGATTCAAGCCACTTGTAAGTGCAACTAACCGCGACAAGACCCTAAATATCATAGCATCTGAAAACTCTCTTAGGACCTCTCTCCTTAACATGGAATTTGCAGATGTCAAGCCTGGCCATCTCTTGAAGATAGACAAAAACGCTGGACTCGAAGTCCTCACTAGTGAGTCTACAATAAGGTTGATGATGGATCCATTTGAGTTCATAAGGGAGTCAAACGTCGTAGCGACGGTCAATGGCAAGAGCATCTACAAGATCCGCAAGAATATCGGCAAGGAACAGGCTAAATTTTTGTCTAAAGACCTAGATGTAGACTTCGCCTTCGCAGAGCCCGATTATACTCGTCCAATGACTCTAGGATTTAGCCTTGAATATCAAAAGCATTCAAAGATGTTTGAGCTGGCAGAAGGCGTAATTAAGGACAGGTACGATGACGCAGACCATATGATCGACTTTTCAGAGCAGGTGAGTAAAAACAAACTACTCACCACAGGCAGGTCACTCAAATTTGTCATCCAAAATCTAGTGCAGGGAAGGAAGATAGCTACAGTGCAGGGGACAATCCAGACAGGCAGTACTACTCGGGAGACAATATATTATTTAAAAAATACTGGCGCAAAGCGCATAGACGTAACAGTAAGCTATGTGCCGACGGTGGATGGAAGGCAGGTTGGGTTATATACACAAAACCGCGACCTTATTGCAAATAAGTACATGGGCAAGGTGTCATCCATCAATGAGCTCAACCAAAACATTGCCAGAGAGATAGGGGCAGATTCTTTGTATTACAACTCACCGGCTGTTCTAGCAAAGGGCATTGGGGTATCAGAAAACGAACTATGGTTTCCTGAATGGGTACGGTTCATTGATTACAAATAAGAGCAAGCGATATCCATCCTATAAAATCAGGGGCCTATTATAAAGAAATAGACTGGAGGCCTAGCGTGTGTGATGCGGAGGAACGAACATGTGAGCCAATTCTTATCCTTGATAAGAATAAGGAGACAGATCGCAGGATAGTCATATTGGTGTTTAATACCTAGAGTACTTGTTCACCTACAAACGCTCACTAACCGAGCTATTCTCCATAATGATGACGCTTACATAAAATGTTTCAACTACTACAATGAATGCTAACTACGACATAGCCAACAACTAATCAATTTTCCCACCACTATATAGAGAGGATATGCTTGCGGAGACCCGATGAACTATCAAACATGAGGAGTTACAACTGTCTCTTTGTTTGGTCTATATGTACATGCGACCATTAATTAAACGACCTAGAGCAGCTTTTCTGCCTCGCTTAAGGAATTTACCCTCACTGGCCAATTGAAATTCTTATTCCATGGCTGGTTGAACAATATTGCCGACTTGGGAGAGATAACGTCTATTATGTTCTTTGGTGCGTCGTCTATCAATATATCAAAAGGGTAGTTGGCTTTTGGCACTGCGTCATAGATGAACAACAATTCGTCAGTGTAGATGTGATAGAAATCGAGCCACTTAGATACGTAGGGTGCTGTAGGCCTCTCGCGCTTTGTAATTATAGATATCCTGTAGCCCTTGCGGTGGATACGTTTTATTACCTCGCCAATCTTGGGCTCTGTCGGTGGTATTTCGCGCCAGCGGTACTTCCATACATAAGTGAAGTATCTGTAGATCTGAGGAGGTGTTATAGGCAGTACTGTGGGTATATCCCAATTGGCGATCTCTTTCTTTGTGATTTGTGCTTTGTTTCGCTTGTTGTATTCGTCAGTCCAGACAAGCATTACATCGGCAAGGACGGAATCAACGTCAATAGCTACTGTCTTGACTGCCTCGGTCACCTTTGACCCCGTTTCCTCAGCACCAGTAGTCAATGTAACTGGCAGTATCCATTGCGTATTTATAGAATATCAATGAAATGGGAGATCTCTGCCTCCTTTCATCATAGATTTATGCTGGTTCGCTGATTGATAGAAAGTATGTGGTTTGTTGGATGTTGATAGTGGTTAGAAAGAGATGAGAGCGCATTATTTGAATAATAAAATCGACGTTTCCGCTCCTCTTTTCGCAACATTAACAAATACGTTTAGAAATTAGGAATATCTAAATCATGTACTTTCCGCCACTACCTGTGCCCTAAACGATGTGATAAATTTAACAGCTTTATGTAGTTAATAGTATAAAAATTAATTATGATTTCTTCATACTAACGCTTATTTTTTATCAAATATATGATTTGTTTGAGATAATGCAAAGCAGAGTTCTTGTTCTAGTACCATGCTGATAGTTGTTGTATGAACACATCTTACGACTCTGACAATGATGATGCTGCCTCTTTAGCGGACAAAGAAAGATCTTTTGAATTCGATATTAGAACCGAAGAAATCTATTTTGCAGACCAATCAAATGGGTATTATTGCGTCTGCCTTGTAGATATCGTAAATTCTAGCCAGATTACGGCTAAAATTGCAGATGGTAACAAGATCAAAAAATACTATGAAATATTCCTTAATGCCATGTCTGCATTGGCAAAGAACTTTGGTGCCAAAGTGATCAAAAACGTAGGAGATGCTCTGCTATTCTATTTTCCTGATACATCAGATACTGAAAATATAACAGCATTCAAAGAGGTCCTTGAATGTTGTTCTGCAATCATAGCCGCTCATGAATTTATAAATATGAGACTTGAAGCAGAGGCATTACCACCTGTCGGCTATAGAATTAGCGTCGATTATGGAAGAGTCGAGGTTGCTACAACAGTCACATCAGGTGCAGAAGACTTATTTGGTCCTACGGTTAACATGTGTGCAAAGATAAATTCACAGGCAGAGCCCAATGGGATAGTGGTAGGCGGAGATTTGCATGAAATAATGAAACGCTTTTCGTTTAAGGAATTTTCTTTTGAAGAAGTAGGAAAGAAACAGCCTAGCGGAATTAGATATTCCTATCCTGTATACTCTGTAGTAAGAAAAGATGGGCTGCCAGCTAGGGATAGCGCATTAAATGTTTTCAAGAGAGAAACGCCCAAACCAAAGTTCGGAGAAGAGACGCTGTCTATCTATCCTCGAAAAGCTTTGCAACCACCAGATGAGATTGCCCTCCATTCTTATCCTAAACAAACAAGTGGCCCAACCGTTATGCTGGTAGACGATGAACCTGATATACTAACAGTCTTTAAATCCTATTTGGCTTCAGAGGGTTACAAGGTAGAAGCTTTTTCTGACTCGTACATGGCATTACAGTCCTTTGCGAGATCAGAACCTGGTCATTATGACCTACTAGTTCTAGATATTAGAATGCCAACAATAAATGGATTACAGCTCTATCAGAGATTGAAAGCTGTAGATCCATATGTCAAGGTCATCTTCTTGTCTGCTCTTGAGGCGACTGATGAGCTTGTAAGCATATTGGATGGAGTAAAGACTGTCGATGTCATAAGAAAGCCTATTGATAGGAAACATTTCATTCAGAAGGTAAAAGCAAGCGTTGGATCTTCACATTCCAACAAAAATAGCTGATATCATATATCTCCAAATACAAATTTGCTATCGTGATTCTACGGAGTAAAGTATTCATTTTTTGTCAATAACCTGAATTGATAAAACAAAAGTTCTAATCTTGTAATGATGATGCCTGGACATAGATAGATAAAGGCTGACCGATCATAAAGCGAAATTTTTTCCTACTTCATGATTGATTTGAATTTGATTCGAAGGGCGACTTCTAGGATATGTTTTGCTGTCTACGGAATGTTCAATGTGATTATTTTCTATTTCACAAATGTAGAATTAATTTCCTGAAAAAATCTAGAGAGAAGAGTATGAGACTATTAAAAAAGCTCCTCGTATAGACAATAACAATCCATATGCTGTGCAGGTCCTGTGGTCAAGAATTAGACCCTATTAGGGCATGTGCTATGTGCAAAGAGACAGTACAGTGGAAGTGTTTTACCTGTAACAAAGAAGGTGACACTTCAATTCATGTTCATGCGGGGACAATATCTGTATCTTTGCCTAATGGAAGAATTTCCCAAGCTTAAGGATCGGCAATCTATTGCATAACCTTTGACATAAAAAGAATCGGTACTTATATGGTATAAGATGATGCTTTGGCATAATATACATATAGCGTATAATGAAGATGTGGCAGAAATTAGCTAATGTGCAGTCGCTACAACTAGAGGCAGAATCTCTGTCTCCGTCCAAAATAAGTGGTGTTATTGTCTGAAGTTATTCATTAGAATAATGGCTATAGTGTCAAAATAATAATATTTGATAGATTTAGGCGAAGCTGGTAGAGGAAGGATCCACAGGTATTTTTTCCTATTCCGTACGTTGGTTTAATCCCCATCTGGACCGTATTTTTTCTTCCAGCCGGAGGAAGATTATTCTATCAAATGAAAGGCCAATCACAAAGATTGTAATCATGACAGCGATTATTTGGCTCATGTCATTGAATTCCCTTCCTATGGCAAGTACATGTCCCAGTCCATATAGAGTAGTTATCAGCATTTCGGCACCGATTAGCGCATGCCATGCAAATGACCACGCCTGCCTTATGCCCATTATCAGAGAAGGAGTAGCTGCAGGAATCATCACATGTCTAAAAAGGGCAAAGCCATGAGCACCCATGTTCTTTGATGCACGTATATAAATAGGAGGTACATTTCTGACTGCACTATAAGTGGAAATCATTACTGAAAACACTGATGCCATTATAACTACAAACAATATGCCAAAGTCATTAAAACCAATGAGCAGTATAGAGAAGGGAACCCAGGCAATACTTGGGAAGGTCAAAAGCCCCACCGCAAACGAACCCATTGTCTTGCCAAACCCTTGAAATTTTACCATTGCAAGACCGACTGCTCCCCCAATTGCTATAGATATTGCAAATCCAGCCGCAAGTCGCCACAGTGTCGTACCAATTCCCATGGCAAGAGAGTTATTTGCTATTAACTCGCCTATAGAAATTGCAACTTGTGCAGGGGAGGGTAATAATGTCTTTGGCCACAGCTCGAGAACAGTCACGAGCTGCCACAACCCTACAAATACTGCCAAGAAAAGTGTAAAATTGGCTATATCTGTTAAGTCTACCTGGTATGTCTTTCTGCCGCCAATCCACCGCGTGCTGCTGCTTTTTCCTGCAGCTATATTAGAAGTAACAGCAGTAGCTGGAGTATTGTCCTTCTTATCTTCTTTTAGCAATCTGCAAATCCCCTTCGAATTCTCTCAGAATTTGTTTTTTTATCTCGCACAGTTCCGTACTTTCGGGGTCTCTAGGTCGCGGTATGTCAATTCGAAATTCTTTCTTGATATCTTTTAGCACAGAGGACAGAACTATTATTCTATCACTAAGAAGTATTGCTTCATTGATATTGTGAGTAACAAATAGAATGGTCTTGCCGGTCGTGTTGTGGATACCAACCAGCTCTTCATGAAGCAAGTCCCGCGTCTGGACATCTAAAGCGGCAAATGGTTCATCCATAAGTAGAACTTCTGGTTCCATGGCAAGGGCACGAGCTATTGCCACTCTCTGATTCATTCCCCCTGATAGATGGTATGGAAAAGATTCTGAAAACTTGGATAATCCTACCATTTCTATATACTTGTTAGCGACCCGACGGCTCATCTCTTTCGACATCTTTGCAATCTTTAGTCCAAATTCAACATTGTCCTGTACATTAAGCCATGGAAATAAAGCTCCTTCTTGAAATATCATTATTCTTTTTGTTGACGATGTATCGCTGCTGGCTACATACCCTCTAACAAGGACACTGCCTGAATCAGGTCTATCAAGTCCTGCAATTATATTAAGCAGCGTGCTTTTCCCACATCCAGACGGTCCTACAATTGTTACAAACTCACCCTCCTTTACTTTTAGATTGACCCCATTGAGAACCTCGTGTGAAGAAAAAGCCCTTAAACTTCTCGTAGAGTTGAGTTGTCGTTGCTTCTGCTTCCCGCTAAGATGATCATAAGTGGTAGTCATACTACTACTACTATTGTCCTTGTTATTCTTGTAATCAAACGATTTGTACACATCATTGACATGAACGACTGGAATGGAATCGAGCTTCTCTTGTTCCTGATGTTCTTGATGCTTTTGCACGTAGTTGTTGCTATTGTCAGCAATGTTAGCATATGATGTTTCAATTAATGCCATATAAAACAGTGTGCACGGGTGACGAGATATAATGTAATTCAAAGATGCAAGATTTGCTCCTTTGATGCAGTTTTAACCTCTTGATATGCAGAATCTGCCAAGATGTATAATGTATACTGTATACTATTGATTATGAGAGAACTGATATTACGATTTCCCAAATAAGACTGAATCAAGGGAAAATATATCAAAAAGGTAACTGCAAGGCATGTCCTTACGATAGACCTCAAGACAGTGAAATTTTTCTCCAGTTATAGGGTGAATGAGTATTTACTATGCTATCTCTTGCAGCCCCTTTTCTTTGAGCACCTCATTCAAAATCTTCACGTCATATATTTCTGAAAGGTCAGGCCTTGTTTTTCCTAGGAATCCTATGTCAAATGCATCATTAGCAGACTTGAACAGCGATTCTTTTATCGGATCGTATGTCAATTCGATCCTTGAAATCCCTTCTCTAAATTCATCCTCTGGGATAGTCTGTCCAGTCAGCTTGTTAAGCTCCGCATTGAATATCTGAATTGCCTCTTCCACGTTATTGCTAATCCAAATGGTTTTGTCTATGTGAGCAGCCAATAGCTTCTTTATTACATCAGGGTTCTTTTCAATATAGTCAGTTCTAGCAATGATATGCGCAGTGACAAATTTCCCATCTGGCCACAAGTCACGCTCATCTACCAATACTTTAGCATTTGCTTCCTTGATCAGCTTAGCGCCCCAAGGCTCCGGGACCCATGCACCATCTATATCCTTCTTTATCATCAATGATACGATATCTGCATTCTTGGCAGGGATTATTTCGACATTGCCTCCATTCTCCTTGGTCTTGTAACCATTATCAAGTAAATACTTCCTCAATGCTACATCCTGTGTATTTCCAAGTTGTGGAGATGAAAATTTCTTGTTGGCAAGATCTTGAGGAGAGTTAATACCGGAGTCATTTCTTACAACGAACACCGCGCCGCCACTAGCAGCTCCTGAGATTATTCTTAGAGCTTCTCCGTTTGATTGTACATACCCATTGATTGCAGGATTTGGACCAACATATGTAACATCAATTTGATTCGCAAAAAGTGCCTCTATAGCAGCTGGACCTGCATTGAATATTTGCGTTTTAACTTCTACATTGTTGCCTAAAGCTTTTTGAAAATCCCCTCTACCAAGCCCTATGACTGCCTGCGCATGATTGATGTTTGGGAAATAACCAATTCTTAGAGTCTTTTGTTCGCTTGTATGTGTATTGGTGTTACCGCTATCGTCGCCACTACCGAAAAGACCCGTACCTGGAATTGGCGAAGAAGTAGATGTTGAAATAGATGATGCGATAACTGCAATGGCAATTGCAGCAGAAATGCCAAATTTTATTGCATTCTTCAATGGTGGCACAGGAATGCACGCACTAATAATACTGCATCTCTTGACGCAGAAAATGCAGAATCTGTGCAGGAAAGTGGCAACATATACGTAGTCAGTGCAATACCGGCATATGTCATAAATCCAAATTTATAGCAGTCCTCCATAGACCTGTTGGAGATTGCTTCCAAGAACGCCAAGAACAGACTAGATGTCAGAAATCCTGGAACAGAGGGTCGGACATAATCCATCCTTGACAAGCTGGAGGGACCCGATAAGGATTCTATTATTTTTTAGATGGTTCCATGTAGTAGTAGTGGTGGTGATTGTATACACTAAGAAAGAGGATCATCGAAGATCAAATTGATCACAACTACAATACCTACAGACACCATCTCTCTCTTTATCTACATAATGAAACTCCAGATGATCACATTTGCAGAGATTGCCTTAAGATTGCAGAGGTTGAGTACTTGTTTGTGTTATTATTAAGAATGTCATATGACCTAAATATTATCCTGCAAACATAATCGCGTTCATAAGTGCAATATTTTCAATCAATATGTCATTATGGCATTGTTTATGCCATAAACCATGATTCTGCCAGTTTGATTGATATTTTCGTATGGTGATAGGATTGGGTTAGCAATCGAAAAATTTAGCATTATACAGACCATAAGAAATTCTATTGCAGGAATTCGAGATTGAATCCAAGATAGCAGGGAGTAGTCAATGGGGGAGAAATTAATGATAGACTCAGAAATATTTTTGTAATTTCAGTTGAACACTTATCTTTTTGTTTTCGACTAGACCGGTTCAGGATATCTAAATACTCGGTCAAATGGGAAATATCTCCTAAACAATGATGGTCAGCTGTCGTGCAGCAGCAAAATGCTCTGCGCTATTTCTTTTATTATTGCAATTTCTCTAGAATCACTATATCAGGATCATGTTGTTAATACTCTTGAAATAGAATTTAATCTTCTTTAAAGATGCCGATATTGTATTACTGATGCTGTTCTTGCATCATATGTACACTGTAAGTCGACTCTGTTAACATAATGCTGGCCCAGCCAAAACTAATCCTCATCATATTGCGCATAACTGTCTTTTTTTGCATATAGGATAGGAATATTATTTCTGGCTTAGTTGTTGTCAAATAATGAACAGCAAGACAATCTATGTCATTTTAGCTGTTGCCATTGCAATGACCTTGGTTACAGCCACAATTCCAACGCCTGCATTCTCTCAAGCAGAGACTGGGCAGACCAAGACTCTAAGAATTGGTTATTTCCCAAACATCAATCATGCGCAGGCAGTCATAGGGCTTGGTAGAGGGGATTTTCAAAAAGCTTTAGGCAACAATGTAGAAGTTAAAACGCAAATATTCAATGCAGGTCCGTCAGAAATAGAGGCACTTTTTGCAAACCAGATTGATGTTGGATACATTGGACCTGGACCAGCCATAAATGGATATGTAAGATCTGGCGGAGAAGCGCTAAAGATTATCTCAGGAAGTACATCTGGCGGCGCGGTGTTCGTTGTAAGAAATGACTCCGGTATTAACTCTCCTCAAGATCTTGCCAACAAGAAATTTGCAACGCCTGAGCTTGGCAACACACAAGATATAGCGCTCAGGAATTACCTACTTGACAATGGCCTCAATACCAAAGAGAAGGGTGGAAACGTAGAGGTATTAACCGCCAAAAACCCAGACATAATGACCTTATTCTTGACAAAGCAAATTGATGGTGCATGGGTTCCAGAACCATGGGGAGAAACACTAGTAAAAGAAGGAGGAGGCAAGATATTCGTAGATGAAAGAGACTTATGGCCGCCTGAGGGGAAATTTGTGACAGCAAATATAATTGTCAGACCAGAT
>JBKPNF010000005.1:0-2105 GCA_046732455.1 Thermoproteota archaeon
ATATTTTCTTAAAAAGATGAACGTCGAGAGGCATGTCAAGCGCACAGGAAGAAGGCTTTAAGCTGCTATCTGAAGCTAAGATTCAGGAATTTAATTCCTGGAGGATGATGGCAAAGAACCTGAGAGTGAAACTGGACTTTAGCAATAGAGACTTCTCAGGCAAGGATATATCTCATGCTTTTCTTAATGGTGTAATTGCAGACAGGGCAAGCTTTGCCAACGCGAACCTAAGTCGGGCAAATTTGGTTCAGGCTAGCTTAAATGGTACGGATTTTCAAGGTGCCAACCTTAATGAAACGCTCCTAATGTACGCAGAAATGAAAGAAGCTCGTCTTACAAACGCAAACTTGATCAAAACGAATCTGATGTTTGCCAATTTACAAGATGCAGACTTGACAGGAAGCAAGATGCTGCAAACGATATTTGTTGAAGCAAATCTTCAAAATGCCAAGGTCGCAGGTGCCGACAAGCCTAGCGCTTATATCAAGTACGCCAAGTTGCAAGGCACTTCTTGGTTTGAGCAGATTGCCGGACAACATAAGTAAATAGAAATTTTTCTAAAATCCTGCTTCAAATACATATTATCCATTTTTGCGAGCTGGCTCCGGCTTGAGATGCTACGTTGTGTCCTGACTCATCCCTATATTGAAGCCCAAATTCCCAAACGTTTATTAATTATCAAGGAAACCTTTTGACTAGGTATGGCGCAAACCCCTCCTGCAATCGGAGGAAAAGTATCGCGGCGCGACTTTCTAAAACTGATGGCTGCCGCCGGTACTGTCATGACCTTTACGCCTTTTGTTGATTGGGGCAAATTTTTGCCAAATCCCTCAAGCAATGAGGGTCAGAAGGTTAAGGCGGAGCTTGGAGATGGCACAGTTGTCAACGTAAAAACTTTTCAAGTTAATCATTCTGACGTTATCATTTATCCCAAAGGGGACGATCCTGTGCTGAACAAGGAATCGTTCCGGACATGGCAGCTGATAAGGTTACCAAAGGAACTTGGTGGTGACAAGAACGATGCTTCTGCCTTTAGAGCGTACAGCATGGTCTGCCTGCACCTCTGGTGCCTATGGAAGTACTGGCCGGAGGAGGGCAGAAAGAGAGGTGAATGCCCATGCCACGGAAGCATGTATGATCCGGCGACAGGCCAAGCGTTTGCTGGTCCCGCCTCGCTGCAGGGACCACCCTCAAATGTCCTGCCAAAACTTGATCTTGAAGTTGATTCTAATGGAGACGTATTGATACTGCCCCCTACGTGGGACCCCAATGCAAATGGAATAGTTGGATATGGGCGCTACCTTAAAGTATGAAAATAGCTTTGTAAGATTCGTCCGGTGGGTGTACGCCGGAGTAGATCGGACTATATTCATGGGGATGAAGTTTACTTTTCCCGGAAGGTTCGTTAGCCCTCTTGGTTTCCTCGGAATGCTAACTTTCGTCATTTTTATCATACTTGGCATCACGGGTGCACTACTCATGCTGTGGTACGAACCTATACTTGATAGAGCATGGACCAGCGTCCAAAAAATCAATGACACAATCCCCTATGGGTTCCATATACGCAACATCCATTATCATGCATCAAATGCAATGGTCATGATGGCTCTTCTCCATATGTACTACCAGTACTTCAGTGGTCGTTACAAAATCAGAAACGAGATACTATGGGTTACAGGTATAATAATTGGTGTCTTGACGATTCTTGAGGCGTTTACCGGGTATGATATCATTTTTAGCGAACGCGCGGAGCTTGCAATCTCTATTGCCGCATCGCTAACCAATTCAATACCCGTGTTGGGGCCTCAGATGAGGGAGGCATTCTTTGGCGCAGGATTTCACGACTTCATCCTGAGATTCTACACATTCCATGTATTCATGCTACCGATAGCTCTACTTGGGCTCATGGTGGTCCACTTTCCACGATTCATGGTATTTGATGTGCCGATGGTATTTGCAATCTCAGGCGCAATCATGTTGACAGGCGGAGTATTTCCAGTTGGTCTCGGGCTGCCTTTTACACCGACTACGCCCCCAGGCATCACAGTTCCAGAGTGGTATCTTACTGGGCTTTACGCCTTCCTGCGCACAATGTTCGACAAATT
>JBKPNF010000006.1:0-2064 GCA_046732455.1 Thermoproteota archaeon
GATTTGAACCCACGAATCCCTAAGGAACAGGGTTGCAGGAACCAACCGGCTCATTCTAAGCTTCGCACTCTTTTTCTTTTTCTCGCAAGAAAAAGAAAAAAAGACCTGCGCCGTTGACCGGGCTTGGCGACCCCCGCCCGCCTAAGAATGCAAGAACTCGCAGCCAAATTTATCTATTTATATCTTGGCAACTCTAAATTGACATTACATACATGCAGGCATCCAATGTCCAGCCGCGGCTCTTTGGCACAAATGGAGTACGCGGAGTTTACGGTCAAGAGCTTACACACGATCTTGTAATTGATCTCTGCTATGCGCTTGGCACATATTTTGGCAAAGGGCCCATTGTGGTAGGATATGATGGACGCAAATCCCATTCTGTCCTTTCAAGACTTGTCAGATCCACTCTCAACTCTTCAGGGCTTGACACCGCAAATGCGGGGCTCATACCCACTCCATGCTTGCAGTATGCTGCAAAGCGTCTAGGATATAGCGGAGGGATCATGATAACTGCATCACATAACCCGCCCCAATACAACGGGATCAAACCTACTGCGGCAGACGGCGTAGAAATTCCAAGGGAGGATGAGCTGAAGGTCGAGGATATTTATTATTCAAAGAGATTTAGCAGGATAGACGGAACTGGTCGTGATTATATTGATTACAATATTGTCAGTAGGTACATTGAGGCTGTGCTTGCCTTTATAGATGTCGACAGGATAAGTCAACGAAAACTCACTGTTGTAATGGATACTGGAAACGGCGCGCAAGCAGTCGTTGCTCCGTTTATAGCAAAAAAGCTTGGCTGCAAAGTAATCGTCATCAATGGTCAAATAGACGGCGACTTTCCTGGCCGTGGTTCAGAGCCGACACCCGACAATCTTGAAGTGCTCTCAGAAACTGTCAGGTCCGCACGGGCAGATTTTGGCGTTGCATACGACGGCGACGGAGATCGTAGCATCTTTTGCGACAACAGTGGCATAATCTACATGGGCGACAAGACTGGCGCACTGTTGGTCAAATACTTGCTGTCACAAAAGCATAATGGTTCCGAAGTTGTTTGCCCTATCAACACTTCAATGATATTATCTGTTGTGGCAGAACAGGCCGGCTCTAAGATGGTCTACACCAAGGTCGGAAGCGTTGAAGTATCTCGAGAAATGGTAAAGCGCAGCCGTCCGCTTGGGCTGGAGGAGAATGGCGGCTTTATGTACGGCCCGCTAAATGAGGTAAGGGATGGGGCAATGGCTACTGCACTTGTACTTGATATGATGGCTGCGTCCGACAAGTCCTTTTCCCAGCACATTGCGCAGCTGCCACAGACCTTCCAGTATAAGACCAAGTTTGCCTGTCCCTCGCGAGAAATAGTAGATAGGATAATTAGGAAATGCATTGACCACGGAAGCCCCATAAAGGTCGAGACACTGGATGGAGCCAAGATTTGGATCGATGAGGAGACCTGGCTGATGCTAAGGCCTAGTGGAACTGAACCCCTAATCAGAATGTATGCAGAATCGACTGATAAATCGCTGCTTGATTCAAAGGTGGATGAATACCGCAGGTATGTACAGTCCGAGATATAGTAATGGACAACATTTTTAATACTCTTCTTCTTCTTACACAGAAGAATAAGATGATCCCAATGGGTGATAGAAAAATTGAGTAAGCCATATTATGTCAAGTTTGAAACTTCTAAGGATCTGGTAAATGCAGTTTATGAGGCTGTCCGGGTGTCAAAGCAGAGCGGTAGAGTTCGTAAGGGTACCAATGAGACCACTAAAGCTATAGAACGGGGCATATCAAAGCTTGTTGTAATTGCCGAGGATGTCGAGCCGCCAGAAGTTGTGGCCCATCTGCCGATCCTCTGCGAAGAGAGAAACGCACCGTTTATCTTCGTACCAAGCAAGCAGCAGCTGGGTGCATCGCTTGGAATTGATGTCGGCTCCGCAGCTGCTACAATTGTCGATGCCGGCGAGGCCCAACACATTGTTGAGCAGGTCGTTAGCTCTATAAGCACCATGAAAGGAGTGGCGGCGACCCCGAAACAATAGGTGGAGGCTGACT
>JBKPNF010000007.1:0-3442 GCA_046732455.1 Thermoproteota archaeon
ATGTCGTCTGGTGTCTTGAACCTTGCAAACAGTTTCTTGACAACCTTGGTGGTATTCTCGTCCCTTGTTCGTGCCGACAAAATAGTTCCGATAAGGATCTTGAAGGGGTCATCTTGTTCCTCCATCTGCAGGCCGCGGATGGCAGTCAGGCGCTGTAGTTTTTTTTCGCGGCTGAGCGACCGCTCCATCTTTTTTAATATTATACTCATCAAGTACCTTGTCAATTGGATTAGCTTGGCTGCAAAGGTATAATTCTGTAGTGGTGATGGCTCTTGAGGTCAACTTCTTGAATCCCAATATTCTGTTGTAGCTAGAAAACACCAAAGTCATATTGACCTAAGTCAATTTTGGTTGTTAGTAATATTGGCATAGCTGTGTGTGTCTCTCTCTTTTTTATTTTGGAGCATTAAAAATTGCTCTAGCTCGGTTAAAATATTGAATATAAGGGAACTGTCTTAATGATAGTAGTCTAGCAGACTTCTTTGAGCATTCTTCTTTCTTTGAAAGATTTCTTGACGTACCAAGTGGGTTACAATCAAGCCTACTTTTCTGACAGGCGGTCTATTTTCAGATATCTCAAACTTGTCCAGTAACCGGCCCAGGACTGAAGAAATACTCTCACTATCTTTTCGCAATTCCCCAAATGTAGTTACCCTGGTTTCTACCGAAAAATTTGTTCTGACAAGCTTGATGCCGACAGTTCTGAACAGGTAGCCATGTTCTCTAACCCTTTGGAATATGTCATCAACCAACTCATTAAGAGCGTTGTGAATCTTCTCTTTATCTCTGGTATAAATCTCCAGGGTATTCTCGGTACTGAGAGATACATTGTCAGTCCTTGGTGCTACGACCTCGTCATCCGTGCCGTTAGCGACTTTCCACATCCAATAACCATTCTTTCCAAATCGTTCTTTTAGTTTCTGAACATCAGCTTTGGCTAACTGCCCCAGTGTATCAATGCCCATTTCTTTTAATGTATTTTGTGTTTTTGGCCCAATGCCAGCCACCGTCCCGACATCAAGCGGCTCAAGAAAAGTCTTAAGCTCGGTAGGATAAACAATAGTTAGACCATCAGGTTTCTCAAAATCGGATGCAATTTTTGCAGCAGATTTAGTTGATGTTACCCCTACAGAGCATGACAGTCCGCCACATCTCTCTTTAATTGTCTGCTTTATTTTTGCAGCGTAATTTTCAGGGCTTTCGCTTTGGATTTTTGTTGAGCAATCCAAGAACGCCTCGTCTATACTTGCTTGCTCCAGGGTGTCTGCATACCCCTGGATTGCATTCATTACCTGCTCTGAGATTCCTCTGTAGTACGGTATATCAACAGGATGTAGTATTAAGTCTGGGCATAGCGATTTAGCTTTTGAAAGTGACATGGCAGAACTAACACCATGTCTCCTAGCTTCGTAAGAACATGAAGAAACTGCTCCTTTCATGATGTCTCCTATTTTTTCATCTGTCATGATCACTGCATGGGCCTTTCCCTTCAATGAAGGGTCTCTTAGTTCCTCGCAGGACGGGTAAAAGGCATTCAAGTCAATGCATGCTATGACTCTACCGATCCACTTTTCCCCAGAATTGAATATCTTCGTGTCCGATTACGATATAAGAGTAGTTGTTGATTTTAGTATTTCTGTAAGTTGACCCCAGATTCTAGCAACAATGTCAAATTCTTAAACCATCTGTTTTATTCTTGGAGACTCTTCTTCTGGTTCCAATTCAGCTGGGCCAAGCTTTGCCTCTCTAGCAATGGGAAAAAAGAATCAAAATCACAAGGCAAGGTATCACAAAGTAAATTTCTGAAATGTCCTTAACCGCGATAGTTACACTAGTACCAGTAGTCGTGGTTGTAAGACCATTGCTGTCTTCAGTCATATCTTCCGTTTTTACTGTCTGCTTTGGAAAAATTAGAAAACAACCCCACGTAAGTACCAAATGCGAACATAATCAACATTATTGCAATAGCCCTCTTTGATATTGATGAGTTCCAGAAGTCCCGAATGTTATAGACCTCTTTTACCCACGATATATCGATAAGAGCAACCCTCCTGCTAGATATGTATTCGAGTTAATCTTTGACATTCTTCGTTCATTCGAGGTGGATTGCAGCCACGCGCTCTAATTGTTTTACAGGATTGGAGACTGATTTCATGATGATAAGAGCTTAAACTGCATCTTTTACATATTTAATATGAACTGGAAAAATCTGGTGACTACCTTCAAACCTCGATTTATAGGATATTTCAGAGCAGATTATTCGATATATATTGCAGGCTTAAAAGGCCTTGCAGATTTTGCTCTGGATTTTGGATCATATTTCGTAGAGTCTTCCTCGGAATAAACGACTATCTGCGCTTTGTTGGTCTCATCTGAGAGTAATGATTGCGCATCCTGTATGGCAGTTATTTCATTAAACCCTGTCAGCTCGAGCCGCCGGTTTCTTGCCTCAAGAGGCGCTGACAGAATGTCTTCCATCATTTTCTGCACCAGCTTGGGGTCAGTTTTGGCCTTTGCTGTTTCTGGGTTTGCAATCAGCTGCTTTATTATTTGGCCAAAATTGATCTTGCCTTCCAGTATGTTTGCAAGTATTATCTTGTAAACTTGCGCCTTCCAGCCAGCTGAAGCATAGATGACAATCTTAGAGGGTGTTATCTTGGTCACCTTGACTATATTCTGGACATCGGCCAGCAGGCTAGAGATGAGAAACTCTGATTCTTCTGCCACTGTGTCTATCCTTTCTTCCTCGGTCACAGGCCAGCCTCCTGTGGTTATTGATTGCCTGTTGCCCAAGCGTTCCCACACTTCTGCTGCTGTAAATGGCGCAAATGGCGCAAGCATCCTGACCTGAACGTTGAGAAATTCCACAAGCATTCCAGTTATGTTTTGACGTTTTCTAGCAGCAGCTCTCTTTAGATACCATTGCAAGTCTCGGTCAAGTGAATATAGGATATAGTATATTGCTTCCCTTATCCTTAATCTGTCTATAGATGCTGATGTCTCTGTTATCGTGCGCTGTAGCCGACTGACCAGCCACTTATCTTCTGGCAGCAGCTGCTGCTGTTGCTTTTGATGCTGATCAGTTGCCTGTTGCAACAGATTCCTACATTTTTCTGCCATTTCAAAAATGCCAAGAAGTTTCAACCTAATGCCGCGGACAGTATCAAACGAAAAGTCGGCGTCTTGAAGTATTTCAGCAGAGACCAATATTGCAAGCCTGATTGTGTCTGCTCCATATTCTCTGATTGCGGCCCGAAGTGGGATGATATTGCCAAGCGACTTGCTCATCTTCTTGCCCTCCATCAGAACGGAGCCATTGACTACTATTTGCCGTGGCCAGTTTCTCTTGTCAAAAATGGCTACGTGGTTAAAGACAAAGAAGGTGAGATGATTTGGTACAAGGTCGCGCCCTGAGTGACTGGAGTCTAAAGGATAAAAGTAG
>JBKPNF010000008.1:0-5136 GCA_046732455.1 Thermoproteota archaeon
CTATAGAGTCTTTCAATGCAGAGGTACCCGGCCTATACAATCTGACGCTCTCAAATCCTACCGATAGAGTACTTGAAGCTGCGATGATCTTCGGAGACTGGGAGCATGTTCTAGGCAGAGAGGACCTTTTTTCTGCCATGACTATACTTTATATCGTCTTTCTTCTTGGAACAGGTATAACACTTGCAATAGTTGGCGCAATCATAACAATTTTAGACAGGAGCCGGAAGAGGAGGATGAAGCAGTTTGGTGATACCAGCGACCTCATATAGCAGGTAATGATTCCGGTATAACATGGCTAAACTTGAAGCAAGAAACATAGGCAAACAATTTCTTGCAGTGCAACGAAACGAGGTAAAACTAATCTGTGCCATCAAGAACATAAACCTGACAATAGAAGATGAGCAGTTCGTGTGCTTTGTTGGACCGTCTGGTTGCGGTAAGACGACTCTGCTCAATATTCTGGCTGGTCTTGACAAGCCTACCGAAGGAGAGATAATCCTAAACGGCCGTCCTGTAACTGAAACAGGACCTGATAGGATTATGGTATTTCAGGAAAACGCCTTATTTCCCTGGCTCAAGGTGTTAGACAATGTTGAGTTTGGGCTAAAGATGGCCGGCGTTCAGAAGAACAAACGACAAGAGCGCGCAATGCATTACCTTGAAATGATGCAGCTAACCAAGTTTGCCGACGCTTATACATACCAGTTATCAGGTGGAATGAAGCAGAGGGTTGCAATAGCAAGAGCTCTTGTTATGGATCCTGAAGTGCTATTGATGGATGAGCCTTTTGCCGCTCTGGATAGCCAGACAAGAGACCTGCTACTAGTAGAACTTCAGCTGATATGGGCTAAAACAAAGAAGACGATAGTGTTTATCACACACAACATACTGGAGTCCGTTGTTCTAGGGAATAAAGTCGTCGTGTTTACAAGAAGACCTGGCACAATTAAAGATGAGATTTCTGTAAAGTATAAAAGACCTCGGCTTCCAGAGGATGAAAACCTGCAACCCTATTATAGACAGGTGATCGACTCGATAAAAAGTGAAATTTCAGAGAGAAAAAGTTCCAATGATGGTGAACTCATCGCTTGAGCTGCCTTAATAGCTGAAGTCCTGATGCGAAGCTATTAGGAGAGGTCAAGAGCACCCTGTCTGACATCTTTGCAGCCTGCCTTATGAAATCCACAGGGTTACTCTCATATTCTGACCAGTCAAGCCCAATAAGTGAAGCTGACTGACGGTTCTTTTCAGATGGAACCATCACCACTGCGGTGATGTTGATACCATGGGGCTTGGCAAGGTCTGTTATCTCACCCAAGTCGGAAAGTGATGAAATAGATTGAGTTACAAGCGAGTGCGGGATAACGTCAAGCTTATTCCTTACTGATTGAGCTGATTTATCCTTGACCTTTGCTGGAAATGACAGATCAAGCTTGATATTCAAGTCATAGCCTTCCTTCCTAAGCATCCTGACTGCAGCGCTGGGCCGGAGGCCTGAATCACCTAGCCTGTCTGCAGGTTCATCGCCCATCAAGATAAGCACGCTCTCAGCCCCAACAAGTATTGCATCAGATACTGTCTGACATAGGGAAGGAAAATTGCGATCGCGCACCCTTATACTGCAGCTCACACTTGTTTTTGCATCAATATGCCCTTTGATGTATCTAGCTGCAGTTACGCTTGATACACGCGGAATGCCAAGCACCGAGTCAGTCAAGTGAAATCCGTTTACAAGACCGTTGAGCTGCGACGCGCGGTCTGTCATCTCTTGGATGTTGCTCTTTAACTGCATGAGATCAAACTTTTCTCCTTTCACTATCTTTGGCGGGTTCAACTCATAGGCTAGCTTCATTATGTCACTACACAATACAATAGTGAAAAACATCTCGAGATCTTATTAAATGCGAGGTCCCCCTCAAGAGTATCCAGAGCATATATTGGCCATAGCGTCATTCACAGGATTGTTGAGGAAGGATCAAATTCTCTCGTTTCTGAGACCCGCCCTAGTCGATAGGCCATACCTGCCAGCCGATGCAGCATTTGCAAGGCCTGCTGCAGTACTTGTGATAATACACTATCACAAAGACAGGCCACATGTTTTTCTGACAAAGCGAAGCTCAAGCCTGAAAACGCACAGGGGCGAAATATCCTTCCCTGGGGGTAGATATATTGAAAGCGACGGCACATTGCTTGCGACCGCCTTGCGGGAAACAGCAGAAGAAGTAGGAATTATATTCACAATTGACCAGATAATTGGTTGCCTGAGTGCAGTACGTACGATGACATCAAACCACTTTATTGTACCGTTTGTAACAATCCAAGAAATGCTTCCTCAATACAGGATTTCAGCAAGCGAAGTGGAAACCGTGATTGATGTACCGCTCATTGAAACACTCAAAAGCATTGAACCAGATGCTGAACATTATCGTCTTGCCAAAGACGCATTCAAGTTCAGCTATGGTAACAACGTGATATGGGGAGCAACTGCAAGAGTGCTAAAGCAGATGCATGATATTCTCATCCAACCCTCATGACCTCATTCATTGGATTCCGGTTACATGTACACTAATTGGTCATCTTTGTCATCACCATCATCATTTGAATATCAAAATGCATTTGTATCCTATAGGGCTAGCGGGCCCGGTGGGCTTCGATCCCACGACAACTGGCTCCGGAGGCTTGCGCTTCTTTTTAAAGGAACAGCGCCCTATCCTGACTAGGCGACGGGCCCCGTCTGCCGGTTTAAATCTCCTCATATATGAAACATACCGACCACAAATGACGAGTTATTCTTTGAACAGCTTTTCATTACATGCTTTGACTCATCTTGTGTGTGTTTGTGTTGTGTGTACGGATGTATGTACTATAGCTACTTTGCAATGGCTATCTTGTATACCAATCCATATCGATCCCTGTGCCCTTGCGTGGCCAGAGCGGTAATCAAAAAGTGTATGACCTATTTGTGTATCTATAAATGGTCATATACAGATATATGCATCCTAAAAATACGATCAGAACCACATGAATGGCATCTCTAATCTAGGTTGTCATGCTATGTCAGATAATTTTGACCCACTTATTTCATTCACGCTATTCTTTCTGGAAGGATAGGAGCACACTTGATCGATTTATCTAACATAGAAGAGTGTCTCTTTTGTATCTCTACATCTGATGGAAGAAAGTAATAGGAGAAAGCCTGTGCGGTCTAAAAAATATTATTCAATTTTCAGCCACTCTATTCCTGATAATGCCTTTTGGCAGTATCAGACTTGGTTGTTTTTTCTGTTACTATGACCGTCGTCGTCTTCATCTTTGAATTTGTTATTCTATGATCCTTGTCTTTATGCTCTCTTAGCCCTTTCTTTGAGTCAAAAAATCCACCACAGATAATACATCGTGAGGTTATATTTCTCATTTTTTCTTCTCCGTTGACGTGACTCGATCCGTGAACATCTTTTACCCTAGAAGCGAAACATAGATGCAGATATAAAAGCATTAGGTGAATAAACTCGACTGAGCACTAGTTTGGGGAAACTTATCATGAAGCCGTAAAGTCGTCTAGATTTTTCCATAAAAGGGTATTTAACCCCGTTCATCACCTGAGATAGGGAGCTTGGACAAAAAAGATATGGTCAATATATTGCTCGTTATCTTAGGAGCTGCAAATGAAGCAGGTGACGACGATGATACTAAAAAAATGACAAGGATTACTAACATAACGTATACAGCTTTGGTTAAACATCCCTCACTGAAAGGATACTGGAAACTTCTAATTGAAAACGGGTTGCTTATCTACGACTTGGACACTGAAATGTTCAAGATTACTGAAAAAGGTCGAAAGTTTCTTAAAGTCTACAATGGTAGGAATGACTGCTAATGAATGACAATTTTGACCCAATAATTCTACTCATACACCAATTTTATCTGGAAGGATAAGAGAGTCTTTGATTACTTTAACGTATAGTTTCCTTGTATTTCCACACGACTAATACAAAAAAAGCAATAGAACAACAATTTATCTTAATTACTGTTTGTATGCAGTTCTTATGAGTTTTCATATCTTTTGTTACGGCATATTTACCACCGTCATGCTCGTCAGTTGTGCAAGTGACATGAAACACAGAAGTAGAATTGATATAATAAGCCAGATTCTAGAGGCTGCAAATGGCGGCAATGCTACAAAGACAAAGATAATGTACAAGACATTCCTTAGCTATGACCAATTGAAAGATGGCCTGACGGTTCTAACTGAAAAGGACTTACTTCGCTACGACGAAAATACTCCGACGTTCAAGATTACTGAAAAAGGTCGAAAAGTTTCTTCAAATCTACCATCGCATAGACGACATGATAAAGGAAGAACAACGACAACCTTCAGAACAACAACTCTGGATATACCGATAAGCGATCTGACATAGTATGATATTATCTTGCCAACTTTTTTGGCTTTTTCTTCTATGTGAATAGAGAACTCGACATTGTGACCCTGTCAATCCTGATACTATATAACAGGTAAGGCCATCAGAAGAGATGATACTTGGGACAAGCACACAACGATTAGTTGTTACTGTTGCTGTTGTTGTGCATTGTGAAACTCTGTTAGTCATGTATGCGTATCCCTCTCTCTTTCCTTCTTCTGTGATTTCTTCACAAGGTTCTATCCCAGTAATTTTACACAGATTGTAAAATTTTCTTTGTTCCTGTTACAATTTCTGTTTTCAGAATTCTAAACATCTCCAATACCGTTTATTCTTGCGCAGGTGCTTACTTCAAACGTGGGTGGAGCGGCAACTCTAATTGTAGACTCTCCAAACATACTTTTAGTTCTTTAGCAAACATTGATTTCAACTCGTTTATAATTCATCTAGGACCTGCAGTAGCGGTTTCATTTGCTGTTTCCTTGATATTGTTAAGGGCACTCTTTAGAAGAGCTCAAAGTAAACCCTCAGCATCTAGATGACCCGATGAGGAGGGATGAGAACGTCTTTATTACAGAAAAGAAGGGATTAATGATAAAGTCGCTTGCGGTAATATTTTGCAGTCATTGTACTTTTTGTTATATTGGGAGGCTTTCACGTGGGGCCTTCCCTTATTGCGCTTGGTGGAGCTGGCATTTTGATGCTTATAGCAAGG
>JBKPNF010000009.1:0-6540 GCA_046732455.1 Thermoproteota archaeon
GAGAAGTATTAGTCCTGCTGGATGCTTTGTTTCCAGTCTTCCTCTTTTATAAGGGTTTTAGTGCATTTCCTTTGTTACGTTATTTCCTGTGAAAATAGTTAAAATTGGTATATATAATATCCTCTATTGTTCATAACTTAGAGTTATGATACTTGCCTCTATGATAAGATAGATTAACAGTTCACAAATGACTCTTGGGTATATCTCCGTCCTCTGAGGTCGGTGATGATTCATAATTAGAACATTTGCGTTTTTCACTTTTTGTGTTTGAATCCTTTTATTTTTGAATGTTTTTTTGTCGAACCCATTTGCACATAAGGTTTCATACTGCGGTTTTGTCATGCTTTGCAAGGTTCCATTTAAGTTATAAGCCTGTGTAAGCGGGCTGGTAACATAAGCTGACAGGAGACTTATTGCTAACAAGCGTAGTAGGTATCTCTCTCTAGAAGGGATGAGAGTGATAATGAGTTCTGCTCTGAAATCGAATGCAAAAGACAATAAATTCAGAAAGGGTAATCGGGAATAGCTCAGTACCACTCTATCTTTAAATTGCATTCATGTGATAAAATAATAGATGAACCAAAAATGGATTCTCTTGTCTGAGGCTGAATAAATGGGAGCGAATAACAATGCCTGATACAAACTTTTCTCAAAAAGAGAAAGAGTACCTAAGGTCACAGCGTCTTGCAAGGATAGCAACAGCTTCCTCAAGGAGAGAAGGTTCTATCCAACCAGATGTTGTCCCCGTAGGTTTTGATTTTGATGGTGAATATTTTTACGTTAGCGGAATGAATCTTCTTAAATCCACCAAATACAAGAATGTCCAGAAAAACCCTAGGGTCGCATTAGTCATTGATGATTTGAACTCGGTGGACCCCTGGGAGCCTCGGGGAATAAGAGTTTATGGAATCGCTGACATAGTTAGCCGTCAAGGTGGATATATGCAACAAACTGACCATCCATCTGCAGTCTATATTAGGATAAAGCCCATGAAAAAATGGAGTTGGGGAATTGACGCACCGGTTTTTCAGCGAAGCGCGTCAGCATAGGAAGGATCAACGAATACAAGTTAGTTAGTAAGATTTAGCAAAAAAACATATCTTAGCTAGCTTAGCAAAACTACGATGAGATTATTGTCTGTGTGCCACCATGTTTACTTTTTCAAATAATAATTATAGGGAGTAGCGCCGCTGCCGCCGCTGCCGCCGCTGCCGCCGCTGCCGCCGCTGCCGCGGCGGCGAACATTCTGGTGAACGAGGAGGTATCGGCGATCTGCTACAGAGCCTCGGTGAGGCGACCGAGCTTATCAGTGAGCTCCATGTTTTCGGAATAGTCAACTGGGCATGCGATAACTGAGCTCCTGTTATCCTCAAGTGCAGATTTTAGAGTAGGGAGGAGCTCATCTACGCGACTGATCCGATATCCTTTTGCTCCAAAGGCTTCAGCGTATTTCACAAAGTCGGGATTATGGAAGTCGACAGAAGAATGGCGCCCTAGCTCCAAATCCATTTTCCATTTAATTAACCCGTATGCTTGGTCTTCCCAGATTAGGACTACAATGGGGACATGTTCTCGTATGGCTGTTTCCAACTCAGAACCAAGCATCAAGAAACCTCCATCTCCAACTGCGGCAAGCACCTTTCGTTCCGGGTAGGCTAGCTTCACCGCTATTGCTCCCGGTAAAGCGAAGGCCATAGTTGACAGTCCGTTAGAAATCAGACAAGTATTAGGTTTGTATGTAGGATACAGGCGGGCCATCCACATCTTCAATGCCCCTGTATCGACTAGCACAACATCTGACCTTCCAAGTGCCATACGAGTGTCAGAGACAATTCGTTGCGGTTTAACAGGGAACGAATCATCTTGCGCCCCTTCCTCAAGCTCTGTTCGGAGCAGATTCACAATCTTTTTTTGGTTTCCTGCTCTGAGTCTTTTTTCTTTGATGCTTGCGCCTTTAGCAAGATCATCAAGTGCCATCGACAAATTGCTCTCGATACCAACCGCAACAGGATAATGTGTATCGACCTCAGCAGCATATCGAGCAATATGAATGATCTTCTTGTCGGCTTTTGGGTTTATACGTACTGGGTCAAATTCCTGCAAGTCGTAGCCGACACAGATAACCACGTCGGCTAGATCAAATCCGAAGTTTACGTAATCATGGCGCATAAAGCCTACAGTTCCTAATGCATTTGGATGCATATCTGGAAACACACCCTTCCCCATGAAAGTGGTTGCGACAGGAATGTGAAGATGCTCAGAGAATCGAATTAGTGCATCCTGAGCGTTATCCCGTGCAGCACCATGACCTGCAAGGACTATAGGCGAGTTTGCTGACTCTAATACCTTTACTGCACGACAGACCTGCGATGGAGAGGGGGCGCTATCATACACTTTCGATCGAGGTAATGGTAGAAGATCTGGCGACACTGATATCGCTTCAAGATCTTGGGGGATACCAATATAGCAAGATCCAGGACGTTCCGTCTGCGCAACCTTGAACGCCTTTCTCACCATTTCCGGCACAGCATTGGGAACCTTTATTTCAGCTGCCCATTTCGTTACAGGCTTGAACATGCTGACGAGATCAACAAACTGATGTGTTTCCTTATATTCCCGATTCAGTCCGACCTGTGCGCTGATAGCAACCAGGGGGACACTGTCTGTATGGGCATCTGCAGTTCCCAATAGCAGGTTAATCGCTCCAGGTCCCAGTGTCCCAACACATATACCAGCCGTCCCGGTAACACGGCCATACATGTCCGCCATGAACGAGGCGGATTGCTCGTGATGAGCTAAGATGAAGCGAATTGATGAACGATTTAGTGCATCTATAAGATGGATGTTTTCTTCGCCGGGGATTCCGAAGACATATGTGACACCCTCATTTTCGAGGCATTTGACTATAAGCTTGGCAACAGTCGACTTTTCGCTTGACCTTACTTTTTCTATTATTTTCTTTTTCATGCCTGCTGCGTATTATGAGAGACGATGATAAAAATACGCCAGTATCATTTTGCGTTGATTAATTGTGCTAGTTCTGCCTAGCTAGTCTAAATCCCTTTTTGAGCCGCAAGATAATATGTGTCTAAGACATAGTCAACAATAAAACGACTTAGTCCACACAGGCGATCAAAAATACTTGAATTTTGACCCTAAGGAATTCGGACTTTTATCTATGCGAGGCTAATCTCTATGGTTATACTTCTGTCTTAGATTCTGTATAGATTCTGAACGTTTTTCCTCTTGAGTGCGTCTCGGCCATGTGCTATAGATATGACAGCTCCACTTGTCGCCAGCACGTGTACGGGGCGGTGCAAAATGGGCTCTGGCGACAGCTGCAGTAGTAGTAGAGCCTCTGCGATGATGATCATAATAGTAACAACAGATATAAGAATTTGATCTGCATATTCTCTCTTTCTTTCTGCGTCTCCCTACTACAGAGTAAAAAATATCATCTCTCTTTTATTTTACCTTTTTCCATTAACTTCGAAAGTCGCCTGATTTGGGGTTCGTGTCGGATGATGCGTAGTAGGTGTACATCAAGCTAATGACCTCGCTTGAATCTGTTTCATAATTTGTGTCCAGTGCAACAGTTCTACTACCTTACTACTCTTTGAGCGGCTAGACCCTTAACCCCCATAGCAATATGGGGCAGATTTTGCGACAGATTTCACATGTTTTCATTTTCAGTCTTGGACCGGGTCTTCGACGAAAAAATTATCAAAGCTATTTCTTCAGCAGTTTGAAAGCGTGTGCCCACTCGTTCCTGAGAAATCCAGGTATGCACCACAGCATACATAGTGGTTCAATTGCTCTCGCGCTCTCCGCCTTTCCCATATCTTCAATTTCGAACCCAAACTTTTCTAGTATATCATGGACTTTCTTCTTTGCATCATCATTATTTCCACAAATGAACATGGTTGGTTTTGTACCGCCCCCAAAATCAGGATTGACCATTAGCGCAGATCCAATGCTGTTGAATGCTTTTACGAACTGTGCGTCTGGGGCAATTCTCTGAAGTCGCTCCATCAAAGATTCTTCTAAACTTGTAAAATATTTCAATACTCCATTCTGCGGTGGAGCATCGGCAATGGGATTCGTTGAATCAATAACAGTTTTTCTGGATAGATGCGTTTTCACTTTCTCAACAATGTTTTCTGCGACTGACCCCTTTACAGATAAAACTATAAGTTCGCCGGATTGCGCGGCTCGCTCGAACGAAGCAGTCTCTATCTCGGGATTTTCCCTTTTGAATTGCGCAAGTTTTTCGGCATGGTCGCTGCCTATCGCTACCTGATATCCATGCTTCAGAAAGCCCTTTGCAAGAGTCCTTCCGACGTCACCAGATCCAAGAATTCCAACTCTGGTCATATGGTTATTGATAATTGATTTGGGTTGCTTTTAATATTTTATTTTTAGGTTGATATTGCTCAAACGAGAGATGATCATCAGATCGATAAAGGGAGCATATAACGATGACCTGCTGAAGAGATGTTCAATCCTAACCGCATTCACTACTTCGAGGTGACTACCTGCCGTTACCGCTTTTCCTGCGTTGCCTCTTAATTCTGTAGGTTTTTCACTAAAATTCCATGGTAATGGGTCCTGACCCGCTATAACAACAATTATGGCAACAACAATTCACAAATGAGCCTCTTCTCATATTGAAATGATTGAGAGGCTAGAGCGACATTGAAGCTATCAGGTGTCATCGGGTAGGTAGATGATTTCAATGAGTCATCCTCTTCCCAAAAGTACACAGCCATTTTGGGGCTTTTTTTAGCTCTTATTAGTTGCCATTGCACTTATTCCTCCGACCTCGTGCTGTCGCCTGCTGGTGCTTCTCCTGATTTTATTTTTTCTTCATACCTATCCATTTCTTTTTTGATATCTTTGATGGCATCTGATGATTTTCGTTCGTCGACCGAAATATCTTTTACAGCTTTTTTATTATCTACGTGGTCTTTGTCCATTTCATTATTAAATCAAAAAACTAGTTGAACGTTACGATGACTGATTGTTTCTGCTTCCTTTGTTCAAAAAATTGAACGATAGGCAAGTAAGTCTTTCTATCCCTTGTAGTAAATGAAACCCTGATATTACCACCTATATTCCACCTAGAGTGAGCTCTGCAGCAATCCATAGTTGCCGGCTAGTCGTGTATGTGGGTCTGTTTCCATTCACAGTTCTTGCCGTAGTATTGCCCGACTTAATGTATGAGAGAGTGTTTTCTGAGCTATTATATACCGGGTTTTAACAAATATCGAGGAAGATTCTCAGCATAAGGCTCCTGCTTCCAGTGGCAGCTCCAACAAAAGCCACACCTTACGCAAGCAAACTGATTTCTTTTGTCACATGATTTGCACTCTCCGTACTTTACTAAATTATCCCTCAGGAATTCATGCATAGTTTGCCCCTCTTCAATAATGCTGGTCAAATTACCATTAATAACTTATGGTTTGCATTACTACTACTCATCTATTACTTACCGCCTTCAGAATCAATTGTTACTTTGTGCGTATGGGTCAGGCTGTACCTCAAGAAGATGTTTGAGAAGCATCATCACAGTTAGACTATGTCACATCTTCCATTATCTTCCGCTCTGCGACAAAATATTGCTTTCATTCCTTAGGATATAATGCCAATCAAATGACACTGAATTCCTTTACTATAGCCTAGCAAATTGTTCCTTATAGGCCTCGCCAAATTGCATTGTTCTTGGGCAAGGTGCAGGTAAGAATGATCACGTCTTCAGCACATTTGTGTTATAATAATCTAGGACCATGTCTACTACGTTCTATTACAGAGATTCTAGATCCTCGCTAGCGGCATCTAATGTGTTTGCACCAAGGCCGTTAAAAAACCCGTATAGGGAATTGCGTTATTTCTTGTCTCTAAAATTCTTCTGCGTCATACTCTCAAAAACAGTCAGGACGTAGCTCATAGTTATAATGCTGATAGTCGTCCCTGTTTTCACATTTTATCAAGAACACATTTTCGAGCTCTTGATTCCATCTGGCTTTTGGATCAACTAGGAGCAAATTTGGTATAGGTTGAGCAGATATAAAATATTGGTTTAACTTCTCATTGTACTCACAGTCAAAACTGTTGTTATCGTTCTCAGTATTCCAAGCATGAACAGTTAGCTGCATAAATTGTTACCACTATATCCATCCATAATTCTATATCGCCAATATCAGTAGAGCAAGATGCCTATTTGAGGTTTTGCAGTCAATCAACAAGTTGTCACTTTACCGGGAACGAAATCTCGAGTCCACAATATAGTTTGTTTTATCTGCTGTAGTCATTGATGTCAAGGCCAGGGCACAAATCAACTGATTTTATCACCGTACATGACTCTAAAACATTTCTATGTCTTGCACTATAGCACGCTCGAATTTAGTTTCTCATCAAGCTCTTTTCCGAGCAGTTTGTCTGAATATGCATACTTTTCATTCATGAGTGCATCTACATATTTTGGAAATACCGAGCTGTCAAAAGCAGAACCGTGCATTGGACATATCAATTTGGGACCAA
>JBKPNF010000010.1:0-23690 GCA_046732455.1 Thermoproteota archaeon
AGATCGCCGCTCATAACCATCCAGCACGGCATGATTTCATTTCAGCAAGGCAAGCGGGTACCTCCTGCCAGCGGATTTACCCGGCAGTTACTGATCCTGGCATAAAGCCGATTTCCAGTATGGGGCACGGCTGGCACCCCGATCCTCCCTGCCTCTTCATACCATTAGTAAAATGACTATATTTGCTTGTTGGATGTCATGTTAACACGCTTAAGGTCTTGCACACTGAGCAGACATCACCTGTTGAAACATGTCCGCATCTTGAACACTTCTTGATTTCAGAAGGTGGTAAGTTGCTTCGGAGAACGTTTGAGACTTTCATCATCGACTTGTAGGCATTGTATTTGATGCCTGGATGATCCCTCTCAAGTCTGTTGAAAAATTCGCGTAAATCTGTGCGTATGCTTTCATTCATATATGGACACTCTTCCGACTGAAATGGGATGTCGCGCTGTAGTGCATAAAAAACGATCTCGTATTCATAAATTTCGACAAAGGGCTTGACTTTTTTCAGGCCGTGTTCCATGTATTGCACGGGTTGTGGATAAATCCAACCCATGCGTTCTACGTCGCCGGCCAGCAAGTTTATCATAAACGTCTGTAATTGATCGTCCATGTTGTGAGCAGTGGCAACTATGTCTGCTCCTACTGTTTCTGCAGCAATATCTATTGCACGTCGACGAAATGTGCCACAAATAGAACAAGATGATATTTTTTGTGATGATCGTCGAATCATGGCCCGATCCATGTCAACTCCAAAGAGTGACTGGTAGCTTAGGATCTTGCTTTCAATACGATGCCGGGCACAAAAGTCCTTCACAATCTGAAGCGATTCCTCACGGTAGCCCTTGATGCCCTCATCGATTGTAACTGCAACTAGTTCATTGGCATTGTTTGGGTGCTGGTCAACAAACATCTTCAAGATGTACAATAACGACAAGCTATCTTTGCCCCCAGAAACTCCTACGGCGACCTTGTCACCGTATTCTATCATAGAATACTTCGAAATGGTCTTCGCAGCTTTACTTTCAACTGAGTGCAAGAAACACTTCTTGCAAAGGTACTCGCCTGAATGTGCTCTGTGGTAGAGGCTCTCTGCTTTCTGACACTTAGTACAATAAGGCATATTTGGTTGTTAGCGAACTCATAGAGTTATTAATCATTCGAGCACGAACCGTTATTAAATCGAAACATTGTACCCTTTTTGTGCTGTTCCCATCAGAGTTGCTGGACGAGGTCAACCTCAAGATATTGGATATCTTAAGCCGAGACGCCTCCCGTCCATTTGTGGATATAGCTAAAGAGCTTGAAATCTCTGATGCCACAGTACACATCCGGGTCAGGAGGCTAGTGGCAGCTGGCATCCTTCGTAAATTCACAATTTCAACAGACAATCGGCTCTTAGGCTACGACCATCTTGGCTTTGTAGGAATAAATATTAAAGAGGGTTCGTCCGATGAAGCTATCACACTCCTGTCAGCGTTTGACGAAATATTGGAGTTGCACGAAATGTATGGCAGATTCGATCTACTTTTGAAGATACGTACAAAAAGCCTTGAAGAAATGAGGGATATGATAGCAAATAAGATAGGCAGAATTCCACAAGTAAGGGAAGCAGAATTGATGACAGTACTAAAAACTATCAGAGAAGAACAGATGGTTCCTTTAAAAAGGGATATTATAGATGCTGAGAGTGCAGCTGCTACATAGTTCCTACTATTTACTTTTGCTGTTTGTCTTTCTTTGATGACTGCCACCAGTCAAGGTATTCGTCATGATGCTTTCTCTGAGGGTCTTCTCTTGTCCTCTTGGCTCTGTCACGCAGCTCTTCTATCTTTTCAGAAGAAGCAAAGAGCCCGCAGCTTTTGCATATAAAATTCTTGCTAGCGAGGTCATACTTTAACTCCCCTCCGCACTCAGGACAAAAGCTTGCCAATAATTAGCTTTATTTCATTCACGCCAATAAAAGGTTTTCAAATGCCCAGCAGCACCTAAATACTAGTGTAGCAGTCAAGGCAAAATACACACGGACGTGTAACCATGAAGCCGACCTTGAAAGAGTTATTCATTCTAATGAATTGAGTTGCCATCTGTTGAATAGCTCCTCGTCCAATTCAGATAAACCTCAGTAAAAGAGCCAGACACTGGATTCGAAGAAATTCCTAATTTATCAGCAAACAAAAAAGAGGCGTGGCAGCATAATATCAAAAGCAGCCGGAGGGTACATATCGCGTCTAAGGACATACGGCAGTTTCAAAAGGAGAAAAGGAATAGCGCCCTAGATTTTAGTTCTTCTTTTGGCAATGATTGACGCCGTCATATATAGGATAAATCCGCCAGATACCATTATTACACCGTAAAGTGACAGCGCGCCTCTCTCAAGGTATTGCCCAAATCCAACTAACAACGCACCAATAATTAAGAGACTAATGCCCGCGCGTGCAGCTCCCGGCATTTGTACCTTCTTCTTATTCTTCTTTTTCGACAATGCCACTGCTAAGATTTTGAAGTAGATAATGTTATAGTTTTTATGGGATCCTTTGGGATGAAACAACAACAAAGGCATGAAGATCGCAGTTGTTGGAATCGGGGTGGCTGGCGCATATCTTATGAATAGGCTGAGCGATGATCAGAGCAACCACATAGTGGGGTTTGAACGTATGCCAAAGGATCAACACGATGCAGTGTGTGCTTGGGCCACATGCGAAAATGTGATGGCGGGCCTTGCAAGAAAATGCGGCCTTCATTTCGATGACTATGTCATGCACGAGGGTAGGCACATGCAGGTGGACCTTGAGAAAAAGGGCAGAGTCGACATCAAGCTCAAGGGAATGGTGAGCTATGACAAGCTGCGTCTGATCCAGGATATGATTAGGAGCACAGAAATAAAGTTTGGACGCGCTCCTAGAAAGGAGGAGCTCGAATCTGACTTTGATATCATTATTGATTCGACTGGCTTTCATCGCAATTACCTGCCAAGAGTTGGAAATGAAACATGGATTCCTTGCGTGCAGTACAAGGTTCGATATCCGCAGGGCAAGGAGCCGTTCGACGATTTTTATTTGAGAGCATTTCCCTCGATGTCGGGGTACTTTTGGTATTTTCCCCTTGGCAACAGCCAGGCGCACATTGGGGCAGGAGACTTCCTAAAAAGCCACAATCAATTTGTAGATGATTTTTTAAACAGATACGACTGCGAAGTAATAAAAAAGGTCGGGAGGCCCGTCAGGCTTACTCCACCTGAAAGCTGCGAGCCCTTTACTGACGGTCGCAAGTCGATAGGAGCAGGCGAGTCAATAGGTACCGTATACCCTCTACTGGGAGAGGGTATAATACCGTCCACTTGGTGTGCTGAACTCCTTGTCCAGAACCTTCACGATATACCTGCATACAGGCAGGCAGTATTAGAAAAATTTAAAATGTATTCTCTTGTCTTCAAGTTCATCAAGCTGAAAATGACATGCAACTTTAACATGATAAAGCATGGGATGGATATGCTCAAATTATATCGCCATATGAAGAGCGAAGAAGAACGCTATGGCATGAAGGTCAAGTTGAGTGATATGTTAAAGGTATCAGGAATCTAAAGCTTTAAAAATCTATCAAGAGCAGTGAAGTTAATGAGCGCGGCTAGCGATCAATCGCGGCAGCATGAATTGGCTGCCATGGAGCAGAGGATAAATGAGTTGGTCCAGCAGTCAAGGATTCTTGAAGCATATATGAATGACGTCATGACACGGCAGGTCACAGTAAGCAAGTTAACGGAAGAGGCCCATATGGCTTCAAACACAATTCAAAACATAACTTCCGAAACTGACGTGGAGTCGCTAATGCCCATCGGCATCGGCGTTTATGTCAAGACTAATGTACCACCCATAAAGAAGCTGCTTATTAACTTGGACGCTGGCGTCGCCATTGAAAAGAGTAGAGAAGACGCCCTCAACTACGTGGAAACCAGGATAAAAGAGTATGAAGTAGCAGCAAGGCAGCTTGAGGCTCAAAGACAGGAAATAGGGATGCGTATAAACCAGCTGCAATCACAGATAAACCAGATGATCCAGGCTGCCCAGCAGCAGCCCGGCTAATGCCTGTTCTGGTTGAAAATCATGTTTGACAAACTGAAAAAGGCTTTTTCTAGAGCCGCAAAAGGTATATCTCAGAAAGAGCTGACTGAAAAAGTTCTTGACGATGTGCTACTTGACCTCCAAATTGCGCTTTTGGAAAGTGATGTAGCGCAAGAAGTGGTTGACGACCTATCCGAGAAACTGAAAAAAGATCTGCTTGGGCTAAAGCTTGAAAAAGAACAGGAAGCAACTCAGATAATCCAGTCAAAACTGCGAGCGTCAGTGGGTCAGATTTTTGCACGAACCAACAGATTTGACCTGATTGAAAAGATAGCCGCGAAAAAGGAAGCCAAGACAGGACCTTTTGTCATTGTCTTCCTCGGCATTAACGGAACAGGCAAAACAACCACTGTCGCCAAAATAGCAAACCTCCTAAGAAAAGTTGGCTTTTCAGTGGTAGTAGCCGCAGGTGACACCCATAGGGCAGGCGCTATCGAGCAGCTTGAACAGCATACAACCAGATTATCTGTTAAGATAGTCAAACAAAGATATGGAGCCGATCCGTCGTCAGTTGGCCGAGATGCATACGATCACGCCAAGAAGAACCACATCGACATCGTTCTCATGGATACTGCTGGCAGGATGCAAACTTCAAAGAATCTAATGGATGAAATGGGCAAAATAGTAAGGGTCGTCAAGCCAGATGTAAAATTGTTTATTGGCGACGCTCTTGCTGGCAACGACACAATAAACCAGGCAAGGGAATTTTTTGACTATACTAATTTTGATGGTGCCATACTAACCAAGGTAGATGCAGATGCCAAGGGAGGCTCCGCGATTTCAATTGCGCATATTACCTCAAGGCCGATCATATACATTGGAATGGGGCAGGGTTATGACGATATTATTCCTTTTGACTCAAATAAGTTCATCGAATCACTATTTGAAAGCGCGGGTCAGGTAGACATAGGTGTCGAGGAGGTGACACCCGCGCACAAGATTTCAGAACTTGCTGTGGAAAAAGTCAAGCCGGTAGAGGCCCAAACCGTCAGGGAAGAGGAAAAAGACATAGTACTACTCTCCAGGTCTCCGGTCAATCCATTGAGCTCTGTAGACAGCTTTTCCCCTCCAGAGCAGCAAAAGGTCGAGACAATTGATTCAAAACCTATCGTGCAGAGGCCAGAGCAATACAAGGTTGATGAGGAGGAGGATCAGCAGCCAAAAGAAAAAAAAGGCAGGTTTGGATTCTTTAGCAAGAAAAGGGTTAGCGAGGGTCGCACCAAGAAAGATGAGCCAAAGGGCGACAACAAAGAGGACGACAAGCTACAAGAAGAGCCAACAGGAAAGAAAGAAGCAGAGGAAGACGCAGCAGGGCTAAAGGAGGAAGAGGCGCAGACTAAGGATAAGGAAAGGAATCTGCGGGAAGATAAGGACACTAAAGAGCAAGAAGATGAAAAAGACAAGGTAGTCTATCTAACAGATGAAGACATTGAAGATCTCCTCAAGTAAGAAAGACATCCTTAGTATCGCAGATCTGAGCACTTATGAGATTAGTAGGATCCTGATACTTGCAGGGAAGCTCAAGCGTGAGCAAAAGAGTGGCAAATCTAGCCCATTTTTGCGAGGAAAAACGCTTGGTATGATCTTCCAAAAGCCATCGACTCGCACTAGGGTGAGTTTTGAAGTTGGCATGTATCAGCTTGGCGGAAACGCAGTTTACCTTGGTGCAAACGATATCCAACTCTCGCGGGGCGAAACTGTTGAAGATACTGCCAAAACTCTTTCACTATATTTGGATTGCATAATGGCACGAGTCTATGATCACAAAGATGTCCAGAGATTAGCTAGATCTGCTTCAGTGCCAGTAATAAATGGGCTTTCAGACTCGTTTCACCCTTGTCAGATTCTGGCCGACCTTATGACAATACAGGAGCACAAGAAAAAACTAAAGGGCCTACAGCTTGCGTGGCTTGGAGACGGGGACAACGTGTGCAATGACCTTATGCTTGGCTGCTCCAAGACTGGCATACGCATGACTGCCGCTTGCCCGAAGGGCTACGAACCACTCGAAGAGATTGTGAAGTTTGCCAAGGGTGAAGGAAAAAAGACAGGGGCTGATATAGCGATAACAGAAGATGCGCATTCAGCGGTAAAAGATGCCGACGTTATAGCCACAGACACCTTCACCTCTATCGGTAAGGAAGCTGAGCGTGCTACAAGGGAAGCGATCTTTCTTCCAAAGTATCAGGTTAATGCAGACATCATGAAGCTTGCGAAAAGGGATGCAATATTCATGCACTGCTTGCCAGCGAAGCGTGGCATGGAAGTAACCGCCGATGTTATTGACGGCAGGTGTTCGGTGGTCTGGGAAGAAGCTGAAAATAGACTGCACACACAAAAGGCGCTCCTCTGCCACCTCATGAAAGCAGCAAGGTAGTCATTGTTTTGCAGAAGCTCTTCTGCGCTTACTGTACCAGAAGAAGCCAGCGCCTGCGATTATTACTGCGATAACTATGAAGGTAACGATAGAGAATGCGGATGAGGCCTGCTCTGAAAACTTGCTCCATGCTTCCCCTAGGTAATAGCCAGCAAAAGTCAAGATAACACACCACACAAGTGAGCCGGCAAAGGTATAGCCAACAAATTTTCCAATATTCATCTGGCCTATGCCTGCAGGTATTGAAATTATCTCACGAATGCCGGGGATCATCCTTGCCGTAAACACTGCAATTGACCCATATTTTTCAAACCACCTCTCGGCCTTTTCGATCTCTTGCTCGCTTATCCTAACTCGCTTGCCAAACCTAGCGATTGCCGGTCTTCCAACTTTCGCAGATACAAAATAGATCACAACTGCACCTGCCGTAGACCCAAGTGCACCTACAGTCCCCATGCCTATTGCATTTTCAAGTCCCAGTCCTCTACTCTGAACTGTGAACCCAACCAGCGGAAAGATTACTTCGCTTGGGATAGGGGGAAATATCACCTCAAGAAAGGCTGCTGCGAAGACTGCGGGATAGCCATATTCTACTATTAGTTCAGTTATTGCGTCAAGTATACCACTTAGAATTCCGGCTGACGCCATAGCCACAAGGATGGCAACATGCATTTCTAGCTCCTATTAGCATAGGGTATATATTTGCTGTACATCGTGTAACACCTTCTTTCCCGCCCCCCCTCTCCCTACAATGCCTGCCCTGTTATAAGCTGCCTATTGTGTTGCTAGTAATATTGACCTGCAAGAATATATGCATTAGACTTGTTCCCGATGGAGGCAGGGTGCAGAACCCATACCAGAAAGGATTAAGATACTGCCGCAGATGCGAAGTATACTTTAAGTGCAAAGATAGCCACTGCATTTGCTGCGGGCTCCATCTCAGATTTACTCCCGTGCACCCTCTTGCAAAAGAAAAGCTGAGGATTTACAAAGGCGACTAAAAGTTCAAAAAGGATTATCAATATAAGCTAATAATATTCCTGGCTAGCTGTTCGCTATTGGCGTTGTCGATAAATCAAACGAACGAGCAATATCTTTGTTCTAAACTGAGCAATAGGGATGCAATGGACAATATTTCCTCATAAGACAAAAGGTATCTTAAGAATATTGTTCGCCGCATGGCCAGTGAAATTAAAATAGTGGCATCATTCCAAAGATTCTGCTTATGGCAAAGGTAATGGTCGGCAAAGCTTCTGACATTGGCGAAGGCAAGATGGTCCATCTTACGGCCGGTGGCAAGGAAATACTCATAGCAAACGTGGGAGGTCAGTACTATGCTACAGGCAACACCTGTAGTCACGCTGGAGCGGAGCTCCATGAAGGCGACCTGAATGGAAAGGAGCTAATCTGCCCATGGCACCGTGCCAAGTGGGATGTCACTACGGGCAATCTCGTCTGGTTCCCACAAAAACTGCGCAAGCTTGGTAACTATAAAGTCATGGTTGAAAATGGCACGCTGTATGTAGAAGTCTAGCTTCTTTTAGATTTCGCTTTGTCCACTGTGATGGTGGACTCTACTCATAGCTTTTCAGTAAGCCACGCTGATCCAGCAATAGTGGGTTGATGTCCTAATTACCACCACGTCCTGAGGATGACTCTAGCACAAAATATCAGCAGAAAGCAATTCTCTGTTCTGCCATAACGCATGAGCCTTACCGGCTGCTATTATACGCGAAAGGATAGTTACATACTGCCTCACACTGGTGGCGAGATCAAACCTTACTTTTTATTAGCGACCCAAAATGAAGTGATATGTAGTTGGAGCTAGGCGACTTCCTATCATCGCTGCCGCAATCTGTGTTGAGAGGAGAGAGGGTTTCGCTTACCGATAATGTCGCCAGGAAGATATTCGATTTTGCCGAGCTGAAAAAAGGCGACATATTTTACCACCTTGGCTGCGGCGAAGGTAACACCGTAGCCATTGCAGCCAAAGAATTTGGTGTCAAGAAATCTATTGGTATAGAGATTGACAAATCTATAGCTAACAATGCTCACAGACGCATTGAAGGCCTGAAAAATGCTTATATAATAAATGCAGACATACGGGAGGCTGATATCTCTGAGGCAACAGTCTTGCTGTTCTGGTTCAGCGACTCTAGTTTTGTTGACGCACTGACAAAACGATTCAAGAAAGAGCTGAAGAATGGTGCAAGGGTAATAACTATATGGGCTCCCCTTACCATGACGCTGCCGTACAAAGTCAAGTTTCCATTTTTCGTTAATAAGAAACCATTCAAACATGCAAGGTCTATACAACAGCAGATAAGGTCGATCTATGGAACTAATTGCATCGACTTTACAGCATCATGGCTCCTTGCAGAAAGATATATTGATGCACTTGAAGTCACACCAAGTGAGTACAGGCGGTTTGTAAACATCATGCAGAGCATGGTGATATGGATAAATGCATGGAACATGGATGTTGCATGCGAAGATGAAGTCCCACCCCCGGTACAGACATATCTTGGAATACTCAAGACCTTCTTTAACATAGATATGTATAGCATGATAGAAAGATAGTTCTTTACGTTATCTATTAGCTATCCAACAACACCCCAAGTAGAATTATTCGTAGATCGGTGGATGTCTTTGAATGCCGTGACTTCCCACTAGCCTTGGCTTGTAGTCTGACTTCCTGTCCTTCTTGGCATTGTTCCAAAGCTTGGGTACATAGATACTCTTTGCACTTTTTCCCAAACAAAGAAGAAGAAGATGAATTGTTAACATTTTCAAGACACATTTTTTCAGCTCAATGTTGTTATCCATAAATGTGTAGTCTTGAACTTTCTTGTGACCCTCTTTCTTCGTGACGCAATTTCTTTTCCCTCTTTTATTTTTCGAACTCGTTAGTGCCTCTGTGTTCATTTACACTAATTTATGCGATATTGCTGTGTTCTTGACAGGGAATGTATAGGAGCCAGAGGTTATGGCAATATGCTAAGCAAGAATCACAAATACTACATTCGCTGTCCATCCACCACAGATGCAAAATTATGTAGTGTAAGCGAACGAAGTAGATACGTCTTCTATACTAAAGAAAGGAGGTGATTCAAAGTTTTTCGTTATCCATAAGTAGGTTCGGTACTAATTTTACTAATTTTAGGCCAAAGAGCAAAGTCATCCTGGCACCTCTGTACAGCAAGATCTATGCAGAGCGATCCGTATTACTGAATTAAACGATATGGCATGATAATACAGTTAACTAAAAATTTGGTGCTTGTATTCGGAATGAGAACACAGAAAAAGAATAATAAGAACAAGAGGGCATTGGGTTCAGATCATTCGGCATCTTATTCTCTGATTATTGCTAGAATCGTATATGGGATAAACTGGTTTAACGTAGCAGCTATATTCCCACTTGTTGCATTAGAATTTAACAAAGATGTCTCTCTGCTTGGTTCCGTGTCTGCAGCATTTTTCATGGGAATAGGCCTGTTCCAAATTCCTGCCGGTATCTTTGCAGCCAAATACAATCCACGTACTTCTGCCATTATTGGAATAATAATATCTTCAACTGCCGCTCTTCTTTGTGGGGTTGTATCTGTACCCTCCCAGCTAATCTGGTTACGCTTCATAGTAGGAATTGGAATGGCATTCTTCTTTAGCTCAGCTGTAATCCTTATTGCAAAGTATGGTAAGAGAGGGTTCCCCGGGTTCTCCATAGGCGTTATGAATTCTGCTCATTCAATGGGCGGCATCATCGGCGTATTCGGCTGGATAATTCTTGCACTAACAGTTGGTTGGAGAGTCAGCCTTATCTTTAGTGGAGTATTGGGTCTTGTCACTGCCTTGTTAATGCTTATCAATATTCCACGAAGCGATTTGACTGGGCAGTACTATGGCAGGATGGACAGCAAGGCGTATGAACCGGCAAGACAAGGAGAAAAGATGAAAATTGTACATGCTTTAAGAGTATTGTCAAACCGTGCGCTAGCCCAGCTTGGCCTCATCCTCATCGGCATTCAAGCAGGATGGGCCCTAGAGTTGTCTTTCATTGTAATATATCTGCAGAACCTAGGCTTCTCTGCAGAACTTTCCGGAATTGTTGGAATCCTGCCTTTAATTTTTGCCATTGTTTCTGCTCCGTTAATTGGAGGATTTTATGACCGGCTAAAAGATACAAGAAAAGTCCTATTAATTTGCGGAGTTGGGATGAGCATCGCTATAGCTGGAATATCGCTTGGAAGTGTATACATAATCATTACCTCAGTTATCCTCACAGGATTTTTCTCAGGCGGTGCATTCACTGTAGTGTATGAGAAAGCTCGAACACTTTTGATTGAGGGCATCCCAGATGCTAGGATTAATTCGACAACAACCTTGGAGGCCAACAGAAGAAATTCTCAGCATAAAAATAACCTCGCCAATGATTCTGCTTATTATGATACACTAAAGGTCGCTTGGGTTAACGGCCTATCACTCATTGGAGTATTGTGGACGCCCATCGTTTTTACTTACGCTGCAGAGGAGAGAGGCTATGAGCTAGCTTGGTTATTATCTGCACTTGTCACTGCCTTGTTCACAATAATTCCGATCTCAAAAATCTCAAAATGAAAAAGCACGATTCTCTTGTAGGTGAAACAGATGAATATATTCGTTCTATTCTTTATTACTATCCTAGCACCTCCCAACTGAAAAAAGGAAGAGGCAGGAAAGAAGAATAGATGGTCTTCAAAGGATGAAAGAGATCACAATGACAAAGCAAGAATGCACTGACCCGCGACGCCTTATTCCAAGAATCGGAGTTTTCAAAAAATTTGACTTTCTTATTCCATACATAGAGGTAATTTACCAGAATGCTTATTACGATATTCATTTAGGAGCTGATCTTTCACTTTATCTGCTGATTCTATTATGGCATAACTAAATCTTCTTGCCTTACTAATGCAAGGATCTGACAAGCACCTAAGCATGGATTGTCTGAGGTTTTGACTACTACCGATAAATAAGATCTTCATACCTGCATGTATCTTGTAAACTCCTTCTGATTCTGCAATACTAGCAATGTTGTCCATATCAAAATCAAGCCATGGGGACCAGTCTAATGCATCCATCCTTCCCTCATTCACAACCCTGAATTCTACCTTGTACTTCTTTAAGTATTGCTGTTTTAATCGATTCATAGGTGGAGAAGACGACTGCTGCATAAAAACAAAGGTGACTAAATATAAGGTAGAAATAGTTGTGATAACTGAAAGACTGTGCTCCAGTACTTCTGGGATGACAGATTCTTTACAAAACGTCACCAACGCGCTCTTCGAGCCAGGCCAAGGAATTGTGAAGAGAATAATCTGCGGAACTAATAACCATAATGGATAGCAAAATAACATCTCATAAGAGACTAAATCTCCACAAAAAAGAGTTATTCAAAAACAGGATGCCTACCACATGAAAAGTATATGGCACCTGAGATGCAATCTGTGGGTGCATCTTTTAAGATTTAACCATTACGAAACCATTGAAAAATTGCGTATCATATCAACATGACAAACCATATAGCCATTTATGCTAACTCAGGATTGGTTTGTCTATTGCGATACCTGTGAGAAAGAACGGTAGCTCTAGACAAACTCTTTGCAAGTAAATCTTATTAGAAGCAAACACGTATTGCTTGATTGGAAATGAATCGTCCGGTAATCTCCTTAAGGGTACTTGCTGCTTATGCACGCGATATAGGCCGCGGGGTTGCACGCATGGATGGCCGTTCTATGAATGTCTTAGGCGTTTCAGATGGGGATATCGTCGAAATTATCGGCAAGAAGGATGGAACGGACGCAAGATGTTATCAACTCTTGCCCTCAGAGCAAGATCAGGGTATTACAAGAATTGACCCCGCACTGAGGAAGCTCATAGGTGTTACTATTGGAGACACTGTTACTATAAGGAAGATAGCAGATTCTGCTGTATCACTCGAGAAACCCCACAGCATAGAAGCTGAGGAATCTGAACCTCCTATGGCTCCTAGTCCAGAATCCCTCGAGACTGTTGCACGCCCGGAGCATGAGAGGACAACAGCAGGGGCCCTCCCGTATACTGCTGCCATGTTCGCCCTGTCAGGTTCCTGTATCGACTTTGACAAGGAGAGGTCGAAAATAATGCACTTTATATCTACGCTAGAATCTGCAACACGCACCCAAAGCAAATGCAAGTGCTATTCTGACGGGAAGAAAGCTCTGGGATGGGATTTCTTTTTGCTCGAAATGGATGAAATATTTGTAGACATGTTACGCGATATATATCCAGATATTGAGAAACAAGAGGCCGGCAGCATGGAGGAGCGTTTGGCACTTTGGATGAACAAGCAGCTAAAGAAGGTGGCAGGTGTCGATTTTCATCTAAAGTTAAGGGAGGTTCCTCAGGAAAACACCAAGGGGTTCAGACTAGATCCCGAACACTTTAGAGACAACACGAACTTAGAAGATCTCCGGTGACTAAGATCTGTTAGGACTGCTTCAGCAAATTGATGTTAGACCAAGACTTATGGAAATATATTAACACGGCATTTATGATGATGACATTGAGGTATAACCGAAAGAACTTTACTCACGCTGGCTTTTGACTCTTGCTACTGCTACCCGTCTATTCGCTATTATAATTCTCCTGCTACGAGTCAACATTTAGACACCTGTATCTTCTTGGCATCGGATTATACTCCTTGTTTCAGGATGGCTGTACACGGAGGCCAAGCATTTTGGTGGGCAGGGAATAAATATTTCATCAAAACAGGCTTGTTCATGTCCTGTCTGCAAACACCAATATGCAAGAATGTGTTTGAATCAGAAATATTCACGCTGCCTGATTCCTAGGGGTCAAAAAGTCAAAAAGTGATAGGGCACTAAAGCAGTCCATTTGAGTAGCGGCGCGATCAAAAAAAGGGCTACTCATGCTTTACTCCTATTTGCTTTCGCTTTATCTGGTTGCTTGTGTTGAATTTCCTGCTGTTGTTGCTGGAGCTGATGTTGAAGTATTGGTGCCGTTTGAACCGGCTTGGGGCGTTGGAGCTCCTTGGACAGATCTTTCTGTTGGGATCTGTATGAAGGGTGTTGCTCCCTCGCCGCCAGTTACAAGAGGCAACACGCCATCCCACCTTTGAGTCTTGAGCCAATCTAGGTAGCGGGGGTTCTCCCTCAGCTGTACGTCAATTATCTTTATCGCTTCTGCCTCTCCTTGTGCTTGCAATACATTCGCCTGCCTTACTCCCTCTGCTCGAGCAATATTCGCCTGCCTTTCTCCGACGGCCTTTGCTTCTGCTTGCTGTGCCTCTATCTCGATTCTCCTCAGTTCGTTGTTAGCCTGAAGCGCTCTCTGTTCGGCTTCTACCTTTGACTCAACTGCCTTTCTAAACTGCTCTGAGAACTGGAATTCTGTAATTGATATTGTCTCTACCTCAACGTTGTAAGCAGCTAACCTTTGCTTTATCTGGCTTTCAATTTCACTTTTTACAGTCTCTCTATTTGTAATTAGATTTTCTGCATTGAACCTAGCTGTTACTTGCTTTACAGATTCCTGTATTGCAGGGGCGATAACTCTATTGGCATAATCAAAACCAAGCTGCTGGTAGAGGACTTGAGCAGTATCGGGGTTTACGTGATAGTTAAGTGCAACTTGTGTACTCACATCCTGCAGGTCCCTAGACGCAGATGCTGCGTCTTCAACTATTTTTTGTGTTCTAACTTCTATTGGGATTACGCTATCTCTAAATGGAACGACAAAATGAATACCTTCATTTAGAGATAAAGATGTGTCGACAGCGCCAAATTTCAGTAGGACTCCTCTGTTACCAGCTTCTACAATTTTGATGCTCGCAGCGAGTACAACTATAAGGATAATGAAACCTACGATAACCGGTATGATGACCTTCATCGAAGATCTAGATATTAATCCTAGTCCTCCTGCTCCTCTATAATCTTCCAGCGGTTCGCCCTCGCGGGTCATTCTTTGGTAACGTCCAGGGCCGCGTCTGAGGGCACCGCCTCTAAATCTTCGTTTGTATATGAAATAGCCTATGATTCCAATAATGATGACTGAAATAGCAATTGTGATTATAGTGCCGGCATCTACCATGGGTTCAGGGATCTCCTTTTGTCAAATCCCGAACCTGTGTACAATATTTTTGTGATTTGCATGTACACAATTAATGCAATATGACAATATGAATTTTTATTTGTCAGGTGTCCTGGATCCAGTTGAATCAACCGAAGGAGATTAATATATAAGATCTCTATGATATAACGGTCTGCCGTCTGACCTTGGTCGAAGGGAATCTATGTGCGTTGCATTGCCAGGGACATTATAAAAATTTCATAACTTGTATGTTATTCTTCGAATTTTTTCTTGTATATAGCCAGCTATATTCATTGTAGTATATCGGCTCCTGGTTTGATCCTCTATGAACCCTCCTCCAAGAATCGCCCCTTAAACAAGTAGAGCCGGATTAATAGCTCAGATAATCTTCTGCCTTCATAAAACTTTCTCACGTATCCGTGGGTTCAGAGATCCTGTTAATTTGGCCATGAAGGAGTTGACAACACAATTATACTTTTATGGATATGGTTTTTCCAAGAACCTTAGATGGCTCTGCCCACCCAATATGACTTTTTTATCAGAACCCTGCTTTCTTTAGTTTTGATCCACAATTTGGGCACGAAATCTGATCATGTTTTGTTCCGCAATTCATGCAATAGTAATTTATGTTCTTTTGAGGGCCAAATATGTTGCCAAAGTACGAAGAACCAGAAGATGCAGCTTGACCTGCTTTTCGGAAAAGTCTTCTTCTCCTGTAAACTCCAAGCCCTATCACAGCGAGAACAATTACAATGAGAGAATAAGGAAACGTGAATAGTCTTGAAACGAGAAATGCTATCCCAAAGTAGATGCCAATCCACATCACTGTTTCAATTATGAACCGTTTTGTATTTTTGTCCACTTAAAGATCAATACCCTATAATAGTGGTCATTGTTATTAATCTAAAGGAATATCGACGGTCAAGCGTTCACATAATATTCGGTTACCGTGGTAAAGGAAGTATTGTATCTTCCAATGTAGTCCATATAGACTCATAAGCATATGATCCCATTACAAAACATGCAAATCTTTTGCCAATATATAATATAGAGTTTCTGTATAGATGTGCTAAAATTTCAAACGGAACCCTGGAAAGGTTGTGCTAATGAAACTTCTGTGATCCATTCACACTTGATGTTGACCTTTGCATGATGTTTCTCTACTGCATCAATATCAGGGGCCTCTAATAAGCAAAAACAAATCTTTGCACCCATGTTGTATAGGAGGTTAACATGACGAACACCAAATTCATCAGTTGGAGATGCGCATAATTCCTTCAAATTTGCCTCACTAAATGGGACTTTGTGAACATCCATGAAAACTGGCATTTATAACATGATTTTCCTAGACATATATAACATTTCGCACCAATTCAATTAGGTTTTTGACGGCAAAATTTTTTGCTTAGCCATTGTATGCTGCCGGTGTTCCTTTATATCTATGATATTGGTATGAATGGGAGACGCAATATTGGAAGACTTTGATGATTTTCAATTAATAATCGATAACATCTCCTCCAGGAGGTCAAGACATAGGAATACTCTAGTTGCTGCTACTGAGACCATAGATTGCTATTTAAGCCAGCTTTCAAAGTCGGAACCGACATTTTCCAATTCGTTGTTTGAGTTTCTTAGAACTGCTGATAAGAAAAAGAACATTAGAGTGAGAATTATCACCGCGATTAAAGCGGGAAATATAGAGTTGGCCAAAGAGCTGGCAAGGCAATTCACTGTATACCACACGGATACCTTGGGAGGCAATTTTTGCATTATCGATGGAACCACATATCTTTACGATATAGAAAATTCCAATAATAATGTGGCTGGATATCACAGACAGCTCATATCTAACAATCACACTTTTGTCAAGTTGCAGCAGAATTTGTTTGAGAATCTCTTGAATCATGCTACACCTGCTAGAGATAAGATCAGAGAAGTAGAACATGGTGTTCAAAGGGAATTTATTAAGACTATGCAGGATCCCTCTTCGATACTGCAGCTCATAAGAGAGCGCATCGAAACAGCCGGATTTGATATACAAGCTCTTTTCCCTACAATCAATTCTTTCTACAGGGCAGAAAGTGACGGAATTATAGATTTATTAGGAGCAGCAAGGGCCAGAGGAATAAACGTCAGAGTTCTGATTAAAATTGACGATGAAACAATGAAGGACATCTCCAAAGAAATGATCAAGAAGAAGCATGACCTTATCAATGTAAATTTTATCCGCCAATCTCTAAGAAGCAAAATCACGACCTTCATACTCGATCAATCTTTTTCCTTGACTATAGAGGTTAAGGATGATAGCAAGGACAATTTTTCAGAAGCGACTGGTTTGGCTACATATTCTAATAGTGAATCGACAGTATTCACTGATTATTCAATGTTTGAGAACCTCTGGATACAAGCCGAGCTTGAAAGAGAAAATAGCATAAGGCAGGCATATTTTAAGATGTTTGACGGACAGAAATTAAGAGATGAAATATACAAGCGGGATTGGACAGAGGAAAAATAATCGCGATCATTCATTATTGTTAAGTATACATTTCTAAACTCATCAGACTTTTTCACTGATGAGGAGGACCATGTTGGTATAAATGCATTCGAATTCTCTTATGCTTGTGTCTGGAGTCCCAAGAAATGGAACCAATGTACTTTAGAGAGTCAAGGTTTCAAACCAAAGAAAATCGGCATCGACGTGACGTCACTTGAAACTGGCGTTTCGCAAATGCTACAAGCATAAGGTCCTTACGGATAAGGACTAAGCCATATATCACACAGTTTATAAAAATCGCTGAAGGATTGTCAGTTATAAAAAAGCCTAACGCACAGAAATATTCTTATAATAAGAATTATTACTAATTATTTCGTGTCTTCATACCCTAGCCCAATGTCACATATGTATTGTCAAAAGTGTGACAGAAGATATCCAATGTCTTTTACCGAATGCACAATATGTGATGGCAAATTAGTTGCAAACGAGTACATCGAATAGCGACCACTAAGATATTTTTATTTGATAGAGGTTCGAATTTGGTCCTTTTGGGTCAAATTTAAAAATGTGCTAGTATAATAATGCAATAAATCAGTATTTTTGACATAGTGTAAGTGAGTATCATTGACGAAAGCTCGAAGAAATCTGTGCAAAACTTTAAAGGGCACTCTCGAGGGTGATTCTCGACCTATGATTTTAAGTTCAAACAAATTCGATCTCTATTCGATTTACCGCAAATCCGAGGGTTTGTTAATGTCTAGGGGAACCAAGAAATCAATAAAGTTGGTTAAAATGATTCCAAAAGCTGATTGTTAGAAATCTAAAAAGCTTTTACAACTATGAAAAATGAATTTCCTTCCACAAAAGAAATGAAAAAGAATTTTGAGCCCCGCTTACTGACTCTTATGCCCCTTATTGCTTTTTTGACTCCGCTAAATCCTCTAATGTCGTTTGATGCTCCGATCACGGCGGGTGACAAGTATAACCTAGAAAGAAATGACGCGGCCGCCACACTCCCTAGTACAGTACAGCATTGGCCATTTGCAAACAATGTAGCAAGAATTGTGGGAGCCTATATTCCCGACACACCTCATTTAGAAGAATTGGAGGGAACTAATCAAACCTCCGCAATATTAGAATTTCTTCAAGACGGATTTGATGAATATTATTATGTAATGGATAATTTCTGGAATGCTAAAGAAACTCAAGCAACAGAAAGACTGCTCGATGCTGTGGATAATACGGCACTGAAAATAGTTATCATTATTTTACCTCCATCTGAAGGCGGTCCTATGAGCAGCTATGATTGGAAGGGATGGATAAATTATTTCAATGGTCTTAAAACTAGACATCCTTCTTCATTCAGTGGTTTTGCCATAGATGATTTCAATTGGATCAGTACAAGAAATGACACAAAGTTTCGTAGAAACATTGACTTTATGTTAGATTCCAATCTTACTGATGCCCTCATAGGCAAGAGAAGCGATGTGAAATTTTGCCCTGTAGTGTATTTTGAAGGTTTGGGAACTCAAGTAGTGGCCAATGAATATGGCAAGTATATAGACACCCTAGTTTGGGTAAGTGCAAGCTATTACAATGTTTCTACCCTTGAAACAAACCTATCGATGTTTAAGGAAATGTTCCCAGGAAAATCTACTCGATACATAGTTTATCCCACGATAACATACAATTATACAAGACAAGGTTACGATCCGCCATCCGATAGGTTAGTAATGGCCACACTTTCAATAGCAACAAGGTCCGTAGATGGAATAATACTCTGGCATAAGATTGACGGCCATCTAGTCCAAGATTACCTTAATTATAGAGAAAATCCAAACTATTTGCATGCAATATATGTAATGGAACGGCTGCAAATAGCAGATGAGGAAAATACATTATTACAACCTGTCAACAAACAAAAAATAGTCGAAGCCTACTCTTCTTAAGTTCGTCTTTGGGCCAATAATTTCTAGATTCTCTGATCGCGTCAGATAGGGCTTGACTATAGCTTCTGAGATGATATTTAGGCAAAATTTGTCATTGACTTAGCTACTGCGTGCGATTTATCCGAATCTTCTGAACGCTGTCTAAAGACAGTTGAGAAGCAATCCTCAAAAAAATTACGGCCGACTATTGGTTAATTTCCTTGTCAATTTCTTCGTCAAGTAGCCTTCCAGAATGGTCGAAATAGTTTGTATTAGTGCAATTGAGATACCTTGCAAGACGGAGCTCTATGACTGAGGCCTCTATTAAATAAGTTATAAATTTCAATTAAGCTTCAAGTCGCTATGCTATTTTTTCTGGCTGGCACTTTACTTGCCACGATTAAAGAAGATCATGCAAAGAGAATCATTATTATTACTTATTCTGACCGGTCTTTGCATGTTACAGGATTGTCTTCACTTTTGATGAATGATGAGATCTTATGGAAATAGCGATCTTGTTGCTTCTTAGACTATCGCCATGCTACCCCAATGATGGACATGAGAAGTCATCATGAGCCTAAAGGATCTGTTGCCCATCCTGCAGAATTCATTTAGTTAAAACGATACATAGAAACGATTGGGGCACTACACAAGTCATTTGGCATTATAATGGAAGGGTTCTCCAAATAACAAGACTATTCTTAGAATCTTTTTTGGACAACTATGTGGCAGCGGGCTCCTAATTCTTCTTTAACAAGATGTGACTGCTTTCGTTCTCATAGGTCTTTTCGAATTCTACTCTGAATTTATATGATTCACATAAATCCAGTATGGGCTTAACCAAATCTGGACTATGTACTTCCACCAAAATAGATATATCCCTACTTCTTGACAGTATGTCTACTGATCCCTTCAGGACATCTAATTCAGCACCCTCCACATCGATCTTAATCCAATTTACTTCATCTATGCCCGCCTCTCGTAATAAATTGTCCAAAGTATCTGCACTCACTTCGATATAGCTTTGCAAGCTTTGTCCCGCTCTTTCTTGAATTATACTATAAGTGCTGTAGAGTTTTACCTTAGTCTTTCTGGAATATACGGCATAGTTTAAACCTATAATATTTGTCAACTTGTTTAACTTAATATTTTTGTTGAGCATATCAAAGCTATCTGGCTGTGCCTCTATTGCGACTACCCTCCCGTGTTGCCCTACCCTTTTTGATGCCATTATGGTATAAAATCCAAAGGCCGCACCTACGTCTATGACTGTATCCTCTGGCTTCGGGCAGAATTGTTCTAATATATCATCTTCATGATTTATCATGCTCATATACACGTCATGAATTAAGAGATTGTTTACCTTTCGAGTTATACGGCTATAAAATTTGTAACCATAATTTGGTGAGGTAAACACCACCAATACAGAATTATCCAGTCTCAGAAATTCGATTGATGTGTATAGAAAGTCTCCGAAAGTAATGTGATGCTTTAGACAGAATTTGTCCCGCTCTTCTTTGCCTAGAAATAATATCCTTAGAACAACTCGAAGTACAAGGTAAATAAACTTTATAAAAAATAATATTAATTTGTCATGTAACCTCGCACCTCTTAATTCTCGAAGTAACCAAACACCGCTGCCGACAGGATACCTTGAGAGAATCACATTATGACGTGTACAGATTGAATTAATTAATCATTCTAGGGAAATCTTTTGTGCCATAGAAGGTGATTCTAGGTGCGCTCCATGGAGTGCTTGTCCTGGCCGGCTGTCTCTATTGATAAGCCCATGAGATAACCGTGGTGGGTTCCATTCTTATCCTGGGATATATTTTATCTTCCATTCCTGTTCAAATAACCAATTTTCAAATTCTCTTATGAATTTGTGAAGACGCGCCGGGAGAATGATCACTGATTATGTTGTATGACTTTCAAGTTCATCAATTGCAAACGGGAACGAAGAATTTTTGCTTTTGTTTTAATAATTAATTTTTCAAAAAGTTAGAGCATAACATCCTCCTATATTATTAGTGGCTTGGCAGCCACAGCTTCATAACCTTCTCGGACAGCATTTCAAAAACCCAGCTCAAATACAAGGAATTCTCCCTTGTCTCTCTCCAGCCAGACAATAGTTGAACGGTTCTATCTAACCTGTCCCCTGCTTCATCGTGGTAACAGCTTTTCGTAAGTCTATTGAGCGGTAGAATACATTCATGCCTCATAGCATGATTTTTTATCAATGTAAACAAACAGAAATATCTCTAAGTTAATTTTTGAACAGGAAATCGCAAAGACGTACCAAGAACAATAATAAAGTTTTTAATCCTATTTTCGAAGAATGAGTTGATATGGCTAATAATATCGCTTCTTGGCTGACAAGGGAACCACCAGAATCAGTATTACCAACCTACGATAGATGTATACTAACTATTCTGAGAGCGCGCTATTTATTTATTAGAATCTTATTTCGATTATGCCTAGGAAAGAGAAGAAGAGATGAGTCAAAATTTTTTAAAAGCATATCCGTAGGCGACTACACTGTACCATCATTTGGGCTGATAAAGTTTATCTACAGATCAATGAAGTCTCTTAAACTTGGAAACCCGACTCTTTTGAAGGTATATGCAAAACAAAATGATTATAAGTATTATTGCAGATTGGAAGATTTTGACCCTGCCAGAGAGGAAGACATTATAAAGCTGTTTCGTCCAAAGGAGGGCGACATAGTTGTAGATGTGGGAGCTCATGTCGGCAAATATACCATTCTTGCCTCAAAAATGGTTGGGCCTCAGGGAAAAGTAATTGCAATCGAAGCTCACCCGGCTAACTACGATATATTAAAAAAGAACATTCTACTTAACAAGTTAAGCAACGTTATTACTTTGAATTATGCTGTTCATTCCAAGGAAGGTATGGTCAAACTCTACGAACCAGGCCAAGAACAAGGATTTACCATTTACAATACAATAATGAGCGATAGGCTAATGTTGGATAAGCAAAAATACGTAGAAGTAAAAGCAAATACGCTTGATTCCCTGTTGGTTGAAAATGGAATTAATCAAGCTAATTGGATAAAGGTTGATGTAGAAGGGGCAGAATATGAAGTACTAAAAGGAGCCACTGCTGTACTATCGAGTAGTAAAGATATTTCAATACTCCTAGAAATTCATATTGTAGGCGATATGAAGAAAACTTTTTATGAGCAAATAATGCAGCTTCTAAAACCAAATAATTTCAGGGTATCCTACGAGAGGATTCATGAATCTGGGGAGAGACACATTATCGTAAAAAAAATATCAACCAGCCACGACAGAGTTGATTCTACTGAAATTCTGAATGATGTGTAAATTTCGTGATACGGATAAACACTTGTTTTAATAACTGTAAAAAATCAGTTCGTATTTTTTCCCATTCCCAAATTCCAAGGCGTCTGCTCATCTGCTGATCTTGGTAACATATTCTAAAAGCCCCAGAATAATCGGCGGTAAAGGCATTTTTTCATTCACCTCATCAACCCTATGTTTCACTACTCTTGTAACCTAGTTTAAGGACGATGATAACATCGTGTATGTATGGTTACTCAATAGAATATTACGTAATTTTTTGAAAGTTTGCAACTGAACTATACTACATCAATAGCAGTCTAATATTGGAGCATGTTCATTCTAAGCTCTTTATGCTATTGATTCAGATTTAATAATAAAAATAATAATATACATCACATTGCGACTGAAGAAAACATTATACAAAAGAAGAGATAATTATTGTTAGTATTGCGTCCTATCCACAATTTGTGCAAATGTTGGTTTCATACACTAGCCTTAGCATGTTAGAAGTATCATGATTTACACTTCATAAGAAAAAATAAAGGAGACATCATTATGCTCCTTCATCTTCTTCTACTGGTGCTGCCTCATTTGACCCGCTATCGTCATTTGATCCACTATTGTCTGATGACCCGCTATCGTCATTTGATCCACTATTGTCTGATGACCCGCTATCGTCATTTGATCCACTATTGTCTGATGACCCGCTATTGTCTTCCGCTTCTGCTGCTGCTCCCTCTGCTCCTAATGCTATCTCCCTTATCGACAAGTCTTTGAATTCAAATTCTGAATCGTCTACTCTAAAGCCGCCTCTAGTGCCCTCATCTATTATATCATCTGAATCTTTATCGCAGTCACTACCGTGTACTTTCCAATGACCATCGTCTACATACTGTGTAACTTTCTTCCAATTGTTTTCCTCATCTCCATCATCAACCCAGAGTTCTAATTTGACATCGCCGCCGTCTAAATCATACGTCACCAACTTGATGCCTACCCATCTACCATCCAGATTGTCGACCACGCCTCCTTTTACCGCAGTCCTGTCTGTATATCCGCCTTGATGCCATAGCTTTTTCTTAAAATAAGCGTCACCATTTGCACTAAGCAGGCCATAGTAACCATAAGCACCGCATCCTCCATCATCATTGTAGGTTGGACCCTGTCTTGCTATCAATGTAAACTGCTCGTTTCCCTCATCTAGCTTAAAGTAGCCTGTCATTTCCACATCCTTCCACTCGTCATCAGGAGAATCTGCATGAATCCTTACTCCGTGTTTTTGTGTACCTGTCTCTGCATTTAATTTAAATACACCGG
>JBKPNF010000011.1:0-2171 GCA_046732455.1 Thermoproteota archaeon
CAGCCACAAACAGACCAAATGCAATCGATCCTGCTCTGAGAAGACCAGGCAGGTTTGATAGAGAAATCGAAATTAAAGTTCCAGATAAGCGCGGCAGGCTAGAGATACTGCAAATACATACGCGCAACATGCCACTTGACACTGACGTGGATCAAGATAGGATCGCAGGAGTAACGCACGGATTTGTTGGTGCAGACCTAGAATATCTCTGCAAAGAGGCAGCAATGAAGTGTTTGAGGAGGGTATTACCAGAGCTCAACCTAGAAGACGAAAAGCTATCGCCAGAAGTGCTCAACAAGCTGATAGTCACCATGAACGACTTTGAAAATGCGGTCAAAGAAGTGATGCCATCTGCCATGAGAGAAGTATACCTGGAATCACCAGACATTCCGTGGTCTGCAATTGGGGGCTTAGAAGAAGTGAAGCGTGAACTTCAGGAGGCAGTTGAATGGCCGCTGAGATATCCTGACCTATATACAAAGCTTGGGCACACCATGCCAAAAGGTGTCCTGATGCATGGACCATCAGGAACCGGCAAGACATTACTTGCAAAGGCGGTAGCAACAGAGTCTGAAGCTAATTTTATCAGTGTAAGAGGACCCGAGCTACTGAGTAAGTGGGTCGGAGAATCAGAGCGTGGCATCAGAGAGATATTCCGAAGAGCAAGGCAGGCAGCTCCATGCGTTGTGTTCTTTGACGAAGTAGACTCAATTGCGCCGACAAGGGGCATGGGAGGCGACAGTATGGTAACAGAACGGGTTGTATCGCAGCTGCTGACAGAGCTTGACGGCATACAAACGCTTTCGGGCGTGGTAGTAATCGCTGCGACCAACAGAGCAGATATGATCGATCCAGCACTCTTGCGTCCCGGCAGGTTCGACAAGATAGTGTTCGTCCCAATGCCGGACAAGGTTGCAAGACAAAGAATACTGGAGATACACGCAAAGGGCAAACCTATGGGGCCAGATGTGGATTTTGCCAAAATCTCTGAGATGACTGAAGGCTTTAGCGGAGCAGACACAAGTGCAGTAGCAAATACTGCAGTCTCACTCGTGCTACATGAATATTTAGCAAAGTACCCCACACCGGAAGAAGCAGCTAAACACGCGTCAGAAGCACATGTCATGATACGCCATTTTGAAGAAGCCGTAAGGAAGATTAAGACACAGAGAGAAGGCAAGCCCACAGAAAAGGCAGTCCCGTACTACCGTTAGCCCGGCGGAATTCTTTTTTCTTCTTCCTCCTCTTTTTTTGTGCTGTCATTTCTGAAAATTTATTTTCAAATACATACAGAAAAACTCTTTTTGCTAGTGGGCAAATGTTTTTAAGTTATTGGTTTTATGATACACCTAACTAAAAGAAATTGGTTGAAAATTCTCAAATCCAACTCGTAGAAAAACCAACGACAGTTAATCTAAATCGCTTTGTGAAACCAATTGACATCAACAAACTAGTTGCACAGTATGGTACTCCACTTTATTTGGTTGACGAGGATACACTACATGTAAAAGCAAAAGAGCTACACAAGGCATATTCAAAGTTCAAAGGTCAGGTCAAAGTAGCCTATTCAGTCAAAGCTAACTTTACGCCTGCAGTAGTCAAAGCATTCATGAAGGACGGCATGGCATTTGACTTGACATCACTTGGCGAGCTCTATTTCATCAAGCAGTGCAAGGTAGACCCGGAGAATGTAATCTATACAAGCGTCACTGAGGAGCTAGAAGAGTATATAGAGGTACTTCAAAGCGGAGTTAGAAGGATTGTCGTCAGTTCTTTTAATGGAATGACAAACTTAGCCAAGGCTGCAAGCAAGGTAGCAGAGGGGGGAGGAGGAGGAGGAAGAGCAGTACTGCCACTGACAATGATACGTGTGAACCCAGAAGTGGGCGTCAAGGCCGAAGTTCGCGCCTCATATAGAAACAGCAAGTTTGGAGTGCCATTCAACGGCGGAACTATAGACAGTGCAGCTAAAATGGTTAAGCATTTGATGGGAAGCGACCTCTTGAAGTTTGAAGGCTTTCATTTTCATCTGGGATCTCAAATCACTGACTTTTCATGCTACACCCATGCGCTAGACAAGATGGATGCATTCATAACCAAGATGAAGAAGGAAAACCCTGCCTTCCAGGTCAATACATTTGACATCGGTGGCGGAACGCCAATATTCTACA
>JBKPNF010000012.1:0-7199 GCA_046732455.1 Thermoproteota archaeon
TAAAAAAGATGGAGCGGTCGCTCAGCCGCGAAAAAAAACTGCAGCGCCTGACTGCCCTCCGCGGCCTGCAGATGGAGGAACAAGATGACCCCTTCAAGATCCTTATCGGAACTATTTTGTCGGCACGAACAAGGGACGAGAATACCACCAAGGTTGTCAAGAAACTGTTTGCAAGGTTCAAGACACCAGACGACATCGCCTCAGCTGACATTGACGAAATAAAGAATCTAATCCGCAGCATAGGCTTTTACAATGTCAAAGCAGAGCGAATCAAGCAGGTTTCACAGATAATAGTAAGCAAATTTCGAGGTAAGGTTCCTGACGACATTGATAGTCTGCTAGAATTGCCCGGAGTGGGCAGAAAGACAGCCAATTGTGTGCTTGTATATGCCTTCAACAAACCAGCAATACCTGTAGACGTACATGTGCATCGGATCTCAAATAGGCTTGGGCTTGTATGTACCAAAACGGTCAAGGACACCGAGATCGAGCTAAACAAGATGGTTGACAGGCGGCTATGGACAAGGGTAAACAATACTTTTGTCACGTATGGACAAAACGTCTGTCTACCTGTCAGGCCTATCTGCAGGATATGCGATCTAAAAGGGATCTGCAAATACTACAATCACAATTACGACTATTCTAATCAGAAGGCTTTCTCTTCTTGAGTATCAGAAGGCCTGCGACGAGGCCGAATATTCCTGCTCCAACTGCTGCTGGCACAAAGTAGATCGAGGACTGCTCGACGCGTCCGTGAAAAACCTGGAAAGAAAGATCGCCAGCATAAGCATTGGCAAGTGTAGAGTTTTTATCATTGCCATAGACTTGTATCGATCCAATTGCAAAGCCATTAACATCAAGTCTATCAACTACTGTTCTAATACCATTTGTGACAGTCAGACCTCCATTTTCCGTATGAGTCAAAGATATGGGCTGTTCGGTTGACCAGCCATTTTCACTCTCATACATTCTAGCGTATCCTGCCTCAGGGGTATTTACCGCCACCCAAAACCTCATTGATTGATCGCCGTATATCGCAAGTTCAATGTATTTTTCACTTGGTGCCGGCTCCTGTAACTTTATGATGGTTCTGGCACCTTCTCTTGGGACATAGGACAGATTGCTCTGTATTGCGACAATCCAGTTTGGCTGCTTGGGCTCGTCAAATGCGTATACAAGAGGATCCTGTTGGTTGCGGTTGGCAGCAGTATACGGAAGCACAAAGCTTTCACTCCTCTCAGACTTGACCACCTGGAAATCCTGCTGGGTCTGCGCAAATGCGAGAATGGGCATGAGCAACATCGAAACCGCAATTACTCCAAGAGCTCTATGCATGCGTTGCAAGTCATATGTCGCTTTCTTAATATATACGCCTCGCCTGGCCTGAACAGGCTTGTTATGTGGCAATGAGTATACCCCTGTTCAAGATACAAATGAAGAGGAAAACTGACAGAGCATAACAATGGAGCCTTGATAGGAATGAACTGCATTGGCAAAAATGATCGCTGTGGGAACTCACATTTTACAGATATGACGTATATTAAGTACATACAGATGGGCGATGAATCTGAGTAATTGATCCCGTACCGATTTACAAATCATATTTTTTTTCTATACGGTTATGAAAATGCTGGTTAGCCATAGACTTACATTTTTACTGTCAATGCGTTAGGAATCACTTCAAATGTTGCAGGCAAAATTCCAATTGGCTCTCCATCGACCGTAACAGTTACATCCCTTTCCTTTGATGTTAAAGAGACTTTTCTGACCTGTCTATATAGTATGTTGTCCTCTTCCTTGTAATCGCCATCCTTCATGTTAATGAGATCATCTATCATTTTCAGGATTCCAGAATCTTTTATTACGACCAAATCAAGCAATCCATCTGACATGCTGGCATGTGGTGCTACTTTGAATCCTCCCCCCAGGAATTGACCATTAGCAACGACTGCCATTGTCATTTTAATAGCAAATTTCCTTCCATCGTTATCAATAGATACTTCGCATTCATTGCTTTGGTAGGTAGGCAAGGTAGCAGCAATGCTCGTAATTGTGGAGACAATTCTACTGTTAACCACCTCCCTCACTTTCTTTGACCTCTCAATTATCTCTCCAGCAATGCCCATCTCAGCAGCATTAAGACAAATTCGGCTCGTTGTTGACGTAGGGTCTTCTTTATTTGTAGCAGTGGCATAGATAGCATCTATCTTTTTTGGCTCGCCTACATTAAACGTCTTACAACATGCAACAATTCCTTCGGGTAAGCCCAAAGATTTGGCAAGAACATTTCTTGTGCCGGCTGGTATCACTCCCATTATTGCATCAGGATTTATTGGTTTCAAAAAAGGGGATTCTGCTGGCCCATTGATCTTGTCAGAATGTATTCCTACAGGTTCTTCAAAGAATCCATTTGCGACTTCATTTAGGGTTCCATCGCCTCCAATAGCTAAAACCTTTTTGAATCCTTGTTTTAAAAATTGTCGCGTTAGCGTAGACCCGTCACCAGGTTTCTTAGTCAAAGCGACATGAAGATTACTGCCTAACACATCCTTAATTTCAGAGTAGAGATCATCCCATCCTTTTCCAGTTACACCGCTGCTAGAATTTGGATTAACTACTAATACAGTGTCAATGTCCTTTTGCCTGACTGACCTTTTCCTTTTCTGAACGGTTCTCTTGATAGAAGTAGCAGTGTTGGTGGTTGGCGTAGTCCTCCGAGGCGACACCACGGTAGCAATAATTTTTTGCTCTTCCTGCATTTCACTTAACTTTCGATAACATCACAGATAAACTAAGCATTCGAGCGCCCAATTGCATACCTCACTAAGAATCTTTAATAACTGATTTAATTCATAATCGCGTATATTTTTCTCATCAAACCTGAATCTGAAGATCATGGCTACATGTCCCATAGGGATTATGTCGTCAAGCAACTTGGAGCTAGAAGAATAGAATTCATCGCAACTGCTGTCATATGTGCTGTGTTTGCAATATCATTTGCACACCTTGAATACTATTACATCAAGGATCCGGCATTGCAGATCTCTAACGGAAAGGTGGAAGTAAATGAGGCCAACTTTGACAGAAGCAGAGAAACAAAGCCAATCATCGGCAACATGTACCAATATCACTTGTTCCCCATGCTTTTCATCTTTGTTTTGATTAGTTTTGCTGCCCTATGGGATGATATGGCCTTCAAGTTACTTGGAAGACACAAGAGGATAAAGGCATTAATGCTTGGATTTGCCAATCTAATAACTGCTATCACAATCGAGGATCTTGCGTGGTTTGTAAACAGGTGGCTGGTCCCTTTAGCAGACGATCCAAAAGGCGGGCAGCTCATGCAATTCTCTGACTGGACATCTATGCATATAGGAGCTATAGATATGGGCAGTTTTGTGATACCTAATTGGTATATCATTGCACTTGTTCTAGTGACACTGGCATACTATGGAGCATTTAGAAAGCATGACCTAGTTGAAAGAGACTAAATACTTGGTAGTTTTAATAATATTATAATAATTCCGCTGTCAGAATATATATCTGTGCAGTTAGTCCAAAAAATATATATGAACTGTTTACTATTGGAGCAAAAGAGCAATAAGGTATAGACATACTCTTTTCTAATTCAATTGTTCTTTGTCTCCGAGCTTAATTTTGCATGCCATAGTATATGCATAAATGAACTAGCTAACCCCGCTAGAGCTTTTTCTTGGAATGTAAGTATAACGCAAGACCTGCTAGAACCACCGTTGCAGGTGTTACATAGAAAAGCATCAATTCATCAAAAGGTATCAACTGGTTGCCTACTGAAATGTCAAAGCTCGCCACTAGAGGATTGTCTTGGTACTTTTCGTCGCCAGCTATTCTAGTTTGCAAGGTTACGACATAATCGCCTGTTTTATTAAAGTTGTATGGGATATTGATGTCGCTGAACTCTTGAAACTTGTACGGCACTTGTCCTACTATATCACCCGATTGCTTGTCTGTCACTACTAGCGCACTGTAAATATTGTAAATGTTGGTGTTATTTTCAAGGATACTAAAGTTGAGCGATGTAGAATTATTGCCTACAAGAGGTATAGAAGGACTTGGCGAGAATATTACCTGGTAGTTGTCTATGTTTTTTGTTGCTCCGAAAAAGTGGCCATAAGCTAACCCTATTTGGCTGAGGAAAATAATGGAAATTGCGAGTATTAGAAATGACAAGTTGGACAATTTTTTATTATCAGGTAGAATATTCCTTACATTCATATTTCAACTCTCCGTGGCACATTTCGAGAAGAAGAAGAAAGAAAGAGAGAGAGAGAGAGAGATATACACAGACGATCCATCCACTAACACGTCTGCTACTACATGTTTATTCGTGTGCTACTACAGTTCTGTCCTGCCCGCCTTCTGCTCTCTTTTCCTTTTCTTTCCTTTCATAAAAATCATCATTGTGACTATCCCTACAGCTACAACCACGGCTAAGGGCACTGCAACGTACAGATAGTCAGATGAGCCTGCAACATTGATAAAAAAAGTAAACGTCAGGGTTTCTCCGCTGTAGTTATAGTCATTCAAGTCAATATACAGCACATATCTGCCGGGCTGTGCTAATGTAAATTCTTGTGTGTAGTGGCCATAGGGTACGATTATCGGGTTTGTCCTTTGAAGTTCAACTCCATCCTTGGTTAGCCTCATGATTATTGGTACATCAACTAGATCATCACCATTGACTCCTGCTATCCTTATCAGAATGTTCGTCGGACTGGCCCCTGCCGTTGGGTTTTTTGGCTCCGTTGTCATTTCAACATCATAGTTGCCTATTCTCTGTTTAGATGCAGCTTTCAAAGAATCTGCCAACACCTGCTCGCCTGCAGCTAGCGTTAACAATCCTACAACCAGCAATAACCCAAAGGAAGCAGCAAATCTCAAGTCCTACTACTATTGATTAGTGCAAACCGGCTTTTATAATTCTTCTAGCATGGCAGTGTAGTTATCCACTACTTTGTCAACAAAGCTTACAGTATAATTTGAGAATACTTCAGCAACCAAGTCCCCTTCGACAATGCAGTAGAGCTGACAATTCTCTCCGTGCCTGACTGAAATAATCCCGGCCTCCCTTAGGCGCTTTAGGTGGGATGAAACTGTCGAAGAAGCCTTTCCGGTGTGATCGACAATTTCGTTGAATGTGCTCATCTCATTTTTTAAAATGAAGAGCAATATCTCTCTGACAGGCTCGTGCCTAACAAATTTCAAAATTGCCGATTCTTTATCGGAGATACTGACTGGATAGTATCGTGTCATCCTTGACGCTCTGTAGACTTTTATCACGTTTGACTTTTCAAGCGCTGCCAGATGATGTGTAAGAACACCGTTAACAAGGCCTGTCAGCCGCAAAAGCTCCCTGTAGCGTATTCCGGGGGTCTGTTCAATATGCCTCACGAGCAAGACTTTGGTGTCTTCTCCTTGTTCTATAGTCTGCATGCTATTTGTTCACCTTTAATACGCCAAGACCAAAGAGGCTGACCATTGCCAAGAGAATTACGTGGGAAAGCTCGATGTTAACTACGGGAATAACAAATTGTACCACTGCTATTCCCTCTGCTTGAAGTAAATAGAAGAACTCAACCAATGCCAAAGTCGTGAATCCAACCGCCATAAGGAGCATCCTTGTGGTAGTGTTTCTTGAATATGCTAGAAATGACACAATGCTCAGGAAAATGGCTATTGCAAGGCCTGCCATATGCAATACAATATGATATATCATTGAAGGGTGAGCGGCATGAGGTATCACAAATGGTGCAACAACACCTAGTACCAACGCTGTTACAAGCCCCAAGAGAATAGGCTTACTTACGGACCCCTTCTCAGGAACATGACCCCACCCTTTTTGCATCCTATGCTAGATAGCCTTGAACGACTAATAAAGAGATTGGTACATGAATCGAACACATAGCATGGAGAAAAATTTGGCTTTTCAAGACCTCCATCTTGAACCTTGCTATTGAAGTTCAGGTACAGATATGGACTTTTGTTTTAGCCTCTATTCCTTTAGAGAAAGGGAAATAATCGCAGAAGTCCTATCAAAGTACAGGACCAGCTTTATCGAAAAGTAGTTGACAACTATTCAGAAATCATGGAAGAGCTGTACGCGCATGGTGTGAAGTTTTTCAGCAAAAAATCCCAAGCAGAGTGAAGGGCCCTGCATCGTTTGGTCCTTTCACCCACATGAGGAAATGAACTTGGCAGCTTTGCTGGTGATAATAATCCATGGCGATGCAAGGTTAAAGATTGTGGTTCATTCGTGGATTGTATTAGAAAATCCTATAATGAATTCGGTCTATGTACTAGAATGCTAATTAATGCCCGTCACAGTTTAATTCTCTATGAGGAATAACAACAGAACAGCGCTTGCTCTGAGCTTATCCGCTTTGCTCATTCTTGGCGCAACCACCTTTGCTTTGTCACGAAACGCAAATGCACATACATTTGGAGGAAATGAGAGTGCAGCCTTTCTAGCGAAAGTTCAAGGGCTAAAAGTTGAGGCACATTTGATACAAAGTGACCTTTCAAATCAGACGCTAGTCGCATGGCATTCTGATAAAATTGGTGAATTCTGGAACACAAATGACACAAAGGAAATGAGTGAAAGAAATCAGAGGCTTGGAACAGACATTCCAGCTCTGATATCAAATATTACGACGACAGCGAATTCCACTAGTCCAGACGCTACAAAAGTAGGTCAGCTCATCACTTCACTTGATAATGACCTGGCAGAGGCTACAACCGTCAGAATAGAAAAGACGGAGCTTGAAAATGCAACTGTGAATGGATTGGCAGTAGCTAATGTACTAGACGAAACCATGGAAGACTATGGTATTGCTACAGGGGCTGAAGAAGAGAACAGCAGTAACGTCACGGGCAGCAATTCGACATCACAAGAAAACATGTCAAATGTGTCTGAAGGAGCTGGCTCGAATGAAACTGCAACTATTGTAAACTTTGCAGCCTACCAGACAGCGCAGGGACTTGCAGCTGCAGCTCAGGACATGTACAATAACTTGAAGCCAAAAGCCATGTCAAATTCATCCTCAGAAATTGCAGCATTAGATGCAGCGTTTGCCAATCTGAGAAAAGCAATTGACGACAAGATGTCAAATGATGCTATCCAAGCAATCGTGGAGGGCAGTATTCATCCCAATCTCTCTGCC
>JBKPNF010000013.1:0-17749 GCA_046732455.1 Thermoproteota archaeon
CATATATGTCATATCAACAATTGCCCTTCTTTGACTTTGAAGAAGGGATGCAATGTATAAATTATGAGGCGACAGAAAACACCGTTACTATAGATTGCGACCACGCCTCTTTTGGGGATGTTGTGAGTACCATAAATGATCAATCCGTACTTGAAAAGCTTGAAGAAGATGGCGAATATCTTCTAAAAGCTAACTTGCGAGTATCTGATGGCGCTAGCTTTGAAATGGCTTCAAATGATGTTGATAATCTTCGATATCTAAAGATTGCTGGTGAAAATGGCATAATAGTTCATGGAAAAGTAATCATAAATGGTGTAAAAATAACATCATGGAATGCTTCTACTAATGACGTTATTCAACAAAATAATGTTGGTTCTGTTAGCCGTGGGTACATCCAGTTTGATGCAAGCGAAGGTTCTCAAATTATAAATTCGGAATTTGCTTACCTCGGATATGATGAACTCGGACGAAGAGGGTTTGATCTTCATGGACAGGATTCTTCCCGGTTTGGATATGGACCCTCTAGTAATATGGAGATAAGAGCAAGTAAGTTTCATCATATGTGGAGAGCATTTTATTCTACAGCCGCGTCCAACATCACAATTGATGGAAATGAATATCATCATAACTTAAACTACGCCGTGGATCCCCATAGTGGAACTCATGATATGAATATTACAAATAATTGGGTTCATCATAATTCAATAGGGATAATCTGTTCCGTTAACTGCACCAATATTCTCATCCAGGGAAACAAGGTAGAGAACAATGTAAGGGCAGGTATATTCTTCTCAAGAAACATGACTGACTCAGTTGCGAGGGGTAATCAAATTTACAATGCAACTAGTGGAATAATAGTATCAGAATCATCAAATAACCAAGTATATAACAATACGATTGAAGGAGCAACCTCTGAAGGAATACTTTTGTTTAATCCCTCGGAACCAGATGATGGCTTGACAGAAGACAATTTGGTTTATAATAATATTATATTTGGCTCTGTTACTGGTATTAATGCAACAAGAAGTTATAATAATATTTTAGACAACAACAAGTTTTCGAATATAACATCAAGCGAATATCTTTTGACCAGAAATTCAAGTATGACAGTTTTGGATCGGGATTTTCATAATGCCTTAATAAGAGAGGGAGGCTCGGCAACAGATAATCTCGTAGAAATTGTATATTCTGGAACAATAGAAGTAACAGAAGTAAATGATCAAGGTATTCCTGAAACGAACTTCTACAATACAGACAATGAACCCTATAGGAAGAGACTGAGTAATGGTGACAATATTAAAGTCAACTCATGAAAATAAATATATTCCTTCGATTCTGCTCCTCCTTCTCGTCTTTAACCACATAATATTAAAGGACAATTCTTAACTGAATCAGTCAGATAAAAACAGTGACATAATCACTCAGAAAGGTTCCATTCATATAATCTTCATTCTATCAGATGGCGCCTGCGGCTACTGTGCAAGCTACGGGCTGCCTGGCCCAAACTTACTCTATGGCCAGCTGTTTCATCATCTCCGTTCTCTCTCTTGTTCTTTTGTATTCAATTATTAATATTTCCCAATCAATCGGGACAATTGTGTTGCATCATATGCTGTTTTTTGCGCTTTCATGTTCAGGCTTATTGTAAATTTTTATGTGGATGCAGTACTTTATTAGCTTCGCTTATGCGAAGGTTTTTCATATATTTGCAGTGTTCCGTGCCAAACAATGACGAAGCTTTAGTATGTTCATATCTAGTTGAATGTATTTGTCCTTTCGACCTATATTACCAATAATCTATAAAGGGGTTATCTCGTCTGTATATTTCTGTCCTCTCGGGCCCCTTTTTCTATCTGCGTGAGCGAGAGTATTATAGAGGCGGGAGTAGGGATCTTAAGAGGATCCCATATAGACCTACTCTCCACCCCCCCTCTCCCTGTAGTGCAGGCTTCCTTTTATTAATCCTCGCTGCGAGCTGGGCAGTCAGTTTAATTTGGCTCCATGTCGAAACCTCTGTGAAAGAGTAGCTGTTCGAGGGCATAACGGCAGCCTCTATGATAAGGGCATGAAATATTGTCCAAAATGTGCTATTTTCTTCCGTTCTGATGAAAAAAATCACTGTTTTTGCTGTGGTAAGAAGCTTAGAGTTAGAACCCGTAACAGCCGCACAAGGAATCGAAATAGATGTTCAAAGTGTAACAGAAAGCTAATAAATTCCAACTGGCATGACAATGATGAAGAACATTCTTTGATATGTTGGATCTGTGCAAGAAGGTAGAAAACAAAAGACTGCAGGTTCCTCTTTTGCTATCATAGCGTTGAATTGTTGTGATATTCGATATTGGTGTACTTGGCAATGATGTAGTAATGTCTTCTACTTAAATTTTTTTCCATGAGCCCTAACGGTATAACCGTAACCTCCTTTTGATAGCCTAGTACATACACAATCCTGTTGTCATTGACATCTAATTAGTCGAACCGTGAATATTTATTTCAACCAACAGCATGCACTCTCCGTATGATCATAGCGCATGTATTATCTAGGAGCGTTCAAGGATTCCAAATATCCAATACTCCAAAAAGATTCATAATGAGTAGGAGTTCTACTGCAATTTAGACATATCAGTGCGTGTTAGAATCTTAGAAAAACTAGTATTGGAGAGTAGATGCGGTGTAGAATCATTATTTCTTGATCGATGTCCGAAAGACCAGGTTCTTTTATTATTAGTTACCCCTTACTCAATGTCAAATCTTTTCTCCTGATTCTTTTTCACTCTACTGTTGCTTAATCCGCATTCTGCACATTTGTATATTATAGAGTCGCCAATATCCTTCTCAGCTAACATGTCCCCACCACAACATGCACATTTCATGACTAGTAGATGCAATCAAGATGAGATGCTATTTCTTCCTTTGGTCTTCTCGGCTTTTGAGGGTATATATCCATCTTCTTCTTTCTTTTTCTATTGTTATTTAGATGGTGACGCGGTATATCTGGAATGATGTTTCCCCCTGATCATTTTTCGCCTCTATATAAAAGTCGTCATTCGTCTTTTATATAAAAAATAAACTGCATAGATCTATTCCACGATCTATTCAGCAACAGAAAAGTGATTCCTTCTAGAGTCGGGTAAAAACAACGCAAGAAGATTTTTTCAATATTATTTTGCGTGCTATAAACCTGGAGAAAGATGAAAATATTTGGTTGTTGAATTGACCTTCCCGGTTTTAGGACAGAGGATATCAATACAAATTGTAGATGGAAGGTGCAACAGTCGTCAATTCTCCAAAAAGAAAATATGATATAAACAATGCTCCGGCTCTGTTATTTATGCTAGGTAACATTATTTCCAATGAAGAATACGAAATAACATTGCTCAAGTGCAATAATACATAAGTATCACCTTCTTTGGAAGAGTAAAGAAGACTGTGTTAGCGGCGGTATACAAGAAGTATGGGGGTCTTCGGGCAGAAGGGGAGTAGTAATACTCTGTTAGCTGCTAACACAGTCTGCTTTACTTTGTTCACCTTTCTACAAGGTTATCGCGACTACACGTATAAAAATCCAATGATAGTTTTGTAAAATGTCCAAGAAATCGGGCTAGAGTGCATTTCTTTCTTTTAATAAATATGTTCTATTGGAGACTCAATTTGCGATACATCTCGCATTAGTGAGCTGGTTATTTCTGTGTAGAATGGGCAGAGCCATAGAAGTCGCAAAAATAAGCTCCAATTGGTGGGAGCCACCACCATGAAAGGGCTGTTAAACTTCGTAAAATAAATTTTGATAAAGGGGTTAATAAAATGGAAGATTCTTGATAACTAATAAAAAAATAAGGGGTGGAACTGCCTCTACATCTTGCCAAACATTAGTTCCTGTATGTGATGATTTTCCTGTTTACCTGCCGCTAGTGCTATTCATCATGCCACCAGATGGTCCCTGCATCATGCCATTCATGCCTCCATAGCTCTTCATCATCTGTTCTATCATATCCGGAGAGACTACTAATCCATAGATCGGTGTATCTCCAAAGTGATTTTCGAGTGGAGTCGGGTCAGGTGATATTGCTATCACTTTATCCTGTGCTATTTCTATTGTCATTCGTACTCCTTGAACTGGACCTTCGCGCATTGTAATGGTGGCTGTGCCAGTTATTGTAGTCGAGTTAGTGTCGGCATTAAAGGTAGCGTCTCCAACCTGTGTGAAGTTGGATATCTCATGAGTGTGCATAGCCGAGCCATTGAGCCTGACCATTTGAAGCATTGCATTGAAGCCTGCTATATTGTTGATCCTACCAGTCGTGTTAGATGTGGTAGTATCATTCTGCGAAGCCATCTCCATCATCCAGTGGCCTCCAACGATCCACGCTGGCTGCCCTTGCTCGTCATTCTGAATGCTAGAAATCATGCCCCATTTGTGGTTTGCGCTCATTTCACGCATCATCGCCATCATGTTGCCTCCCATATCCATCGACATGCCAGGGGTTGCAGTGTCTGTGCTATTGGTCTGTGCCAGTGCCGGAGCTGACGTGCTAAGCATTCCGCCAATGATTGCAAAAGCAGCAACAGCTGCTGCTGTAAGGGTTGTTTTCATCAAGCAGAGTGAGAATACTATAGATTTAAAGGATCCACGAGAAAGTTCACTATTTCCTTCATCATCCATTATATTGCTGGATTTTCAGCTCTAGGTCCTCATCCTTCTGTTAGGATTTGCTGTCTGAGATAGATAACTGTGCAAGGTGTTGCCACGCGCCATGTGTTAGGTGGCATTATCGAAGCCATGTAATAAGTGATTATTATTGTCATCGATAGATGCAAAAACGTTAAAGGAACTATCCTACAAATTTTATTTTAGATACACTTTGTCATACATGGACGATGTTTATCATAAACTAAGAAGAGATATTGGAAATGACTTTCATATGGGAAAAGAAGGAAAGTTCATAGAACTTTATTCATTTCATTGCAGTAATTGCGGTTACCGCAATATACACGACATTAAGATGCTTACATGTGGCTGCGGCAAGAGCTACAGGGTATCTGGTTTATCGCAAAATAGGAGACACCGTAATATTTGATACAAGACAAAAGAGAAAGAGAGGTAGGTGATAGAGAGCAGCTGATAAGGAGAGGATAAGTAATGACACTAAAGAAAAAGCTATTTGTTAATTTTGATGGTTTGTGTGAACCAGCAAATCCTGCTGGTATATCATGCTATGGTTTTGTAGCGAAAGAGGAGAACGCCACGGTGTCGTATAGAAGCTTTGGCCTAGTTAATTCAGTTAGACATTTTTATCCTGAATCTAATAGTAACGCTGCTGAATATGGTGGTGCTATAAAGGCTATGGAATGGTTGCTACAAAACGGCTATGCTAATTATCATCATGACGACTTTGAAATTCGGGTAAGAGGAGATTCTGAATTGATTACTAGGAAACTAAAGAATAGAGATTACAGTCCAAAGACTGCAAGACTGAGTCCAATGTATGATAGAGCTGTTATGCTACGGTCAAAGTTTGCGCCTGATAATATTAGATTTGAGTGGATAAAGCGTGATCAAAATAGGGAAGCAGACGAGCTAACAAAGCAAGCGTACTATTGGGCTTTGAGGAAGTACCCTGAGCTCCGAAGGAGAGTAAGAGAACATTGGGCAACAATGTTGTGGTTAGAACAAATGACACATAAGGAACAATAAGATCGTCCATCTACAACAGGATCAATGGTTATCTGTGAAGAGAAGTCTATACTGTTTAGGTCAACTCTCGTGCCATTGTTGGTAAAGAAAGGAGCACTGGCGTAGATCGTGTATCCATTCTCTGCGGTAAGCGTATGATTGAATCGTATAAAGGGGCTCATCATTCCATTGCTATTAGTAGTCTGAGCAAACCAGTACCGTCTGGCTGAAACAGCAGCGAAGCTATTGTAGGGCCTCCTCCTTGTTCTACTCCGCTGCTTGTATTACTTTGACCTAAAGCAGTGGTCGTCGTTGTCGTGTCATTAGCGACTTGTTGAGGGGCACCGTAGGCACCAAAGGTAAAAGGTGTAGCATAGACGGTGTTAACACTCGAAAAACCTATCATTGTTGCTGATGTTGCTATTAGCAGTATTGTTGTCGCTATTATAATGATAGCAACTCGAGATCTGTTTCTTTGATTGCTATTATATACCTCTCTAGGTCGCCTGAGCGTAAATAAGTTTATCTATATCTAGATATTACATTAACTATTGCTCCCAATATGGGAAATTGACATATTGTTCGCGTTAAGACAATGCGCACTTGAAGAAAATGAAGAAAATCAAGATGAGGTTCAAATAAGAACAGATAGGGATACAGAGAGTTGAAGGAAGGTGAGGACATGACCTCATCATTCCTGTTGACCAGCACAGTAATACCGCGAGAGCATTGACAAAACCATCACCAATAATGACGCCAGAGCAAGAAGCGGCTAGAATCGTACTCGTTTTGAGTATATGCTCTATTCTTTCAGCTTCCATTGGTTCAGCAGTTGCCGCCGTGCTAGCATTTATAGAACAGCCGCCGCTTAGGTGGGAGCAGATTTGGGTGCAATGGGGCAGTTTGGTACTAATACTGATACTTGGCAGCATTTTAAGAAGGATAAGCGATGTCATGGAGATCAGAGCTAAAAAGCAAATAGCTGAAGCGAAGTTAAGAAATGATTGGGGAGAACAAGAAGGACAAGAAAAATCAGAAAAAGCTAGAGGGAAAACAAAACTGTCTGAAGTTGGCACTGGTTTAGCTGTGATAGGTGCCATCATGCTAATCATAGGCGTTGTGTATGCTGTTTATTTAACAGTCCAACCGCATGAACTGAGAATACTTCCGAAGGAATGGCAAACGGTGCCGCATGCTATCACTGTATATTATAAACACAAAGTTCAGCCGGTTGAAGTCTTGGATTCAGTAGATATTTGGTTAGTAGCTGGCACGTTTCTAACCATTGTAGGTGAGGTATTAAATGATAAGGCTTCTAAGAGAAAAGGAAATTATGTAAAACAGAATTAGCTAATTAATCTCATTACGCGTACCTATGTCTTTTTTCACTTGCTCTTCGCTCTCTCTCTCATGTGGACTCCATTTTTTTCTTTTTCTTCTCGTCGTCCACTCCAATCAATCACCGCTCATAGTTGAATCTACTTCCCAGTCTTGCAATTCCTTATCTAATTCAGTATTGACTTTTGTAATTGGTTGCAATGTATCTTTTTGAATGTCTTTCTTGTTCTCCTTCTTCTCTTCTCCTTCTTCTTCTTCCATAATACTTGCAATATACTATTGGTGGATAAGATTATTGAAGATTGATTAATTCCCTCTCTTCTTCTCTTCTCCTCCTTCTTCAATTATCTACATTAAGGGCGAGTTGCGACCTTGGGACGATCCTCAATATTGCAGGCGCTCATGATATTATTAATGATAATAACAATACTTTCAGAATTTAATAATTTAATAATAAGATCTCTTTTTAAGAATGCTGTCATACATGATAAAAACATACAAGTGTCAAACCAACGTGTACAAGAACGGCTCAAATTAGAAGTGCAGGGATGGGATGTACATTCATATTCTTTTACCATGGAAGGAGGCTTAAATCCCGAATTAGACCGCCTAATCAAAGATGTGGTGGTAATTCGACTTCTGGTTTTAACTCAAGATGGTAGGGAAGTTGCACATATTAGGAATGTTCGCTTTAAGGGATCACAATCACGTTTCCATACGCCTAGAGTCCAGACTCCTGTTGAGATGCCGCCTATTAGGTTTACGCATTTCTATTATGAACCACTTGATGGTTGACTGTGATATATGTTCATATTGAATGCTAGTAAATTGTTATAGTGTTAAAAGGGACTATTACGGGTGCGGCAGGCCAGCTATTATCTGGGTATTATTTGCATCGTAAATCGTAACAACTGTTTTTCCATAAAACCCAGCACTAGCAGCATTGAGAGCTATACTCTTGATATTGCTATAACAAATCTCACTTAGCCTCATTTTTTCTTGTGCGGCATTATCTAATTCTTGTCTGATTGCTATAATTGAGTCATCGTGTTTTCAGGTTTGCGTTTGCGTTCCGCCATCAAAAAAGCAAATATTGCTTTAGAACCTCTGTATATTCATCAAGATTAACTATGTTTTATATTCCTCACAGAAAAATCATAGCTGACCAAACCAGACAAGATCGTATATAATCTTGCAAAGTTATTGGTAACAGACAATAACTCCAGAATTCGGCTCATAATCTCGATACATATCAGTTTCCTAAACCAGGTTTACATCTCACTTTCCAGACTCTTCATTCAAATATTCATTTTTGACAGCCTTGTTAGATGCTAATTCCGATTGCTATTGCTATAGCACCAAATATTATTGCCAACCTTGTTTTCTTGTCATTGCGGGCCATCCGAATAATAGCCTCTAGTCCCTTTCCTCATATACAAGATAACCGCTCCTAGGATTGAAGCCATTATAACAGCAATAGTCACTGCTGAAAATTCTGGTGTAACAACGGTATCAAATTCGACAGTTTCTTTCCCTATTGGCAAAAAGTCTACGCCCGTCACATCAACTATTGGCGTAAAAGCATCTTGTTCGTTAAACGTATAGTTCCAATACTCTGCACCGTCTACTGTATGACCCCCCGTGATATTGAGGAGCTCTCCTCTAGAATTTTGAAATTTCACATCATAATCTATGTGAGGATGGTTCCTGCCAGTGTTTTTGTCAATGAAGATCAATTTGAAATATGTTTGTTGATTTACTTGGGGGTTTGCAGGGCTTCTTGAAAGCTGTACATCAATATTTTGGTCTTGAATGGTTTTGGAAAAGGTAGCTATATCATCTGTGACGAGAATATTTCCTTTCATATGGGGATACATAGTAGATTCAATTGTGTAGCTGCCATAGTCAGAGAAGTTATAAGAAACAAATCCGTTTGGTTTCAACTCGCCCGTATCAAATACTTGCTTGCCGTCTGCATTTGACTTTATGACAAGATGATGCGGTTCTACATCAGGATTGACAAATACAATGGCTTGACCCCTTTCAACTATTTGCAGTGCTGGATCAAAAAAAGATTGCCCCAAGCTTGGATCCTTTGAGCCTGGCACAACAAATGTTACATCTTCGGCGTATGATGCCCGCGATGATAATGATACTGACACTATTGCAAGGAGCATAAGACTACTCAATAGAGATAGTTGCATTAGCCGAGTTGAATAGTATGGAGGGAGAGATATGAAAGTTGTCTCAGGTCAAGCCTGAACAATCTATCTCCTGAATACTATTATGACCATGAAGTGGTATCACTGCCCATCTGCCTATTCCTAACGCTACTCCATTTTTTGTTTAAAACCAACCATTGCCCTAATATAGCTGCAAGCACTACTACTGATTGATGTATGAAAAGAGACATTTCCAAGTTGTTTCACTTGTGGGATATACTAATGGACAGGACCTTGCCATGTTAACCAAAGATCCCTTCACTTATTGTGGGAACAAAGAAGGATAAATCGTGACAAGTGATTTCAGACTCAGTTGAATCTCTCTTAGAACGAGAAGAATATACTCCGACTCAACTATAAATGAAAATCAATCCACATATTCTCTTGTGTACAATCAAATCCTCTTCAGATGACGCGATATGTCCATCCATTTCACAATTTACTGCGATTTCGTCTGGGCTATTTGTAATGCCTACAACAAAAAACATCCTTAAACTCTGTTACTGATAATGATCTGCAAGGTCAGGATCGGATTTTATAAAATCATGTATCATCTTCCTCATGTCCTCTCTATAAACTCCAAGTTTTTCTAACACTATTCGACTTCATCTTCTGAGAGTGAAATGTAAATTGTATCTTTAGATTGAACGATTCTATCCCACAGATAATCATTAATTTTCCTAGTAAGCTCATTATCCTCGGCATAGTTCATGACTATAGATGGCATAAGCAAGAACCTGCCGTCAGCAACTTTATAATTAAATGTTCTTCACCGAGGAGGTTAAAAAAAGACAATGGTACAAACTTGACAGGCACTATCAAGCCTATTATCTTATATTTATCAAACTTCTTTTATCAACTATTCTTCCCCCTATGATTGCTGACATTATGAAAATCCCACCGTGCGCAAACTCGGCTGCTCTAGGGTGGGAATTATCCTGTAGACAAACAAAATGATACCGCCCAAAGCGCCTAGTGCAATAGTTCTCCTTTCTCGTAACCTTGGCTACTACAGGATATCTTCCTTCAATTCCTTCATTAAACATCAACAGAGTCAGTTGTATAAAGCGTCGATAGTTCACTTTTTAAGCAGAACAAATTTAAGAATTAGGCAAGAAACCCAGATCTCAATGTCCTTGAGGACAAGCGAGGTCAAGTCGTCAGACTATGTCGGGAAGGAAGTCATGATCAGGGGCTGGGTATATCGCCTAAGGAAGCAAAAAGAGAATGCATTCGTGCTTGTGCGCGATGACAGAGGGGGCGTGATTCAATGCGTCTTCCCTGTCGAAAAGGCAGCCAGCCTTACTATAGAATCTTCAATCGAAGTGACAGGCATTGTAAGCCAAGACGCAAGGGCTCCCGAGGGAGGATACGAGATAAGGGGAAAGAATCTCAAGATACACAATATTGCGGGCAGTGATTATCCTATAGGTGAGTATCAGAGCGAAGAATTGTTGCTTGACAAGCGGCATCTGGCAATGCGCATGCGAAAGATGATCGCAATGGCCAAAATAAGAGCAACTGTACTTGACTATGGCCGGCGTTGGTTCGTAGAAAACTCCTGGATGGAAGTGACTGCACCGACCATTGTCAAAGGCGCAGTGGAAGGAGGCTCGACGCTTTTCAAGCTAAATTATTTCGATGAAGAAGCATACCTATCGCAGAGCGCACAGTTGTACTTGGAAGCCATGATTTTTTCTCTAGGACCTGTATGGAGTCTTACACCTTCATTTCGTGCTGAAAGATCGCGAACTGTAAGGCATCTGGCAGAGTTTTCCCATCTCGAGGCTGAGGCACCGTGGGTCACACTTGAAGACATCTTGAAAGTGCAGGAACAGCTTGTTTCATACGTCATTCAGAACACGATCAAAGAGAGAGCTGAGGAACTGGCGTATCTAAGACGCGATATAGTCGAACTGAAAAAGATCCAGCCGCCATTTGAGCGGCTGTCTTATGAAAAGGCAATTGAAATAATTAAGTCAAAAGGGTTCACGATTACACAAGAAAATGGTAGCAAGCGCCAGATAAAGTTCGGCGATGATCTTAATATCGATTCTGAACGGGAGCTGACTAAGAATGTGACCAAGCCGATATTTGTGGTAGGTTACCCACTTGCAATTAAGCCCTTCTATGTAAAGGAAAACCCACATCATAGAGGGAGTGGGCTGGCAGCAGACATGCTAGCACCACGTGGTTTTGGAGAAATAACAAGTGGGGGTCTAAGAGAGGACAATATTGTTTCCATCACTGAGCGCATGAAGAAAGAGGGGTTAAATCCTGCAGCCTATGAATGGTATCTTGATCTCAGAAAGTATGGCTCTGTACCACATGGCGGCTTTGGGCTTGGAATTGAGCGCTTGATGCGGTGGATAACAAATGCTGAAGACATCAAAGAAACTGTGCCCTTTCCACGCACGATATCTCGGGTCACACCCTGATAGATGAAAATAACGGATGTGCCATCTTGGTTATCCTTTTCTTTTTAGGAGTGTGTGTCCCTTTATGATACTTTTTACTATTTTCTTTTTTCCTTGGCTTCTCTGTAGTCAAAATTAGTCAATCACAACAATCGAAGTTTCTGACTGGAATGATGGCAGTTTCTTTCCTCCTTTCCTGGATTCATCCCACATTCCGTAGGACTAGGACATTACTACCCGGAATATCACCGCTATCGGGCTGAGGTTTACGCAATAGATCACGATTCAACACACGCATTGACTTTGTCGTTTGCAATCATGAACTTATAAGAAGAAGTGTCTATTATGTGGCAACGTCCAGCTTAATTATCTTTGAAGCACCGACTGGCATAATGCTGTGCTGGGACAGTAAGTTGCCTTGATAATGGGCTTTGTGCATCTTGTCCAAAGGAGGACTCATGCAAGGTACTGTCCAGCTTATGTGTTTTGCACATCAAGAGGTTATAGACAATCGCCAAACGTGCTGTCTCCATTGATTGTTCTGAATGGAGGACCTTGTAGTACAACAACTGTCGCATATATAGAGAGATATTCTCTTGACAGTTCTGGTCTTACATTTATGCGATTAGTATTAAGAGAGGTTCTATCAATAGGATCACTTTACAAAGGTTTTAAACTCCATAGGACATTAGAAATCTCTACAATACTTGCAAGACTCATTCATTGAAGCGGCAACAAAGAGGGTATTGCTTTTCGATGGTGCCATGGGAACTGAAATACAGCGCCTCAATCCCAAAACAGAGGATTTTCCAGATGGTAAAGATGGATTCAATGATGGTCTCAATTTGTCCCGACCAGAGTGGATAAGACAGATTCATCGAGGCTACCTTAAGGCAGGAGCCGATTGTATCGAGACTAACACATTTGGCTCCAATAAGTTCAAGCTTGCTGAGTATGGATACGGCGACAAGACAGTTGAGTTTAACAAAAGAGCGGCCGAACTTGCAAAGGATGTATCCAATGAGTTCAAGGAGAGCAAACCGCGATATATCATCGGCTCTATGGGCCCTAGTGGATATTTGCCAAGCTCAAATGACCCTGCGCTTGGAGACATGCCTCTCGATGAGATACAAGAGGCGTTCATGTTGCAGGCTGAAGGGCTCATTCTTGGCGGAGTCGACGCGCTGTTGATAGAAACAAGTCAAGACATACTTGAGGTCAAGCTGGCTATCGAGGCATGCCATAAGGCGATGGAAAAAGTAGCTAGAAAGGTGTCGATTATTGCCAATGTTACATTAGATCAGTACGGCAAAATGCTGCTTGGAACCAACATTCAAGCAGCTTACACCACTGTAAGCAGCATGAACATCGATGTATTTGGGCTCAATTGCTCCACCGGTCCGCATGAAATGGCGCCAAGCGTTAGATGGTTGGGTGAGCAAGATCTGCCGTTACTGGTAATGCCAAACGCTGGCATGCCACAGAATGAGGGCGGCCGCGCAATATATAAAATGACGCCAGAAGAAATAGCAGAAGCGCTTGAAGATTTTGTTAACAAATACGATCATGTGAGAATGATAGGGGGATGCTGTGGAACCAACCCTCAGCATATCGCAGGGCTAAGAAAAATTCTAGATATTCATAATGAGAGAAGGGACTACTAATTTGTTTGCTCCAACTTAGTTTTTTGCGCCTGATGGGCGACGTCTTTGTAGAAATATTCAATTCCCCTCTTCCCAAAGCCTCTTATCCTTTTGATCCTACCCTGAACTGTCAGGCGGGTGATTGCAAGTCTAACCTCCTGCTTGTTCCCGATCATCTGATCAAGATCCTTGCTTGTGACCCTGCCGCTCCTGTTCCTTATAATGTCGTACACCTTGTCTATGAAACCGCTAGATCTATTACCTCTCAATTTAAACTGTTGAATCGTCGCCACAGTTCTTACTTGGATTTTTATTATAAAACAGGTAAGAAGGAATTTTCGATATAGATCCTACTTTTCTAACCATCTGAATAGCAAATATAATGGCTTAATAAATAAAGAGTCATTTGGTTCCAAAGGTAAGTTCAGCTCTGAAGGCGGTAGACCTAAGGCAAGAGCCACGCCCCCTGATAATTGGGGAGCGCATCAATACTCAAGGGTCTAGGAAAGCCAAGGAGTTGGTGCTTGCAAATAATTTTGACAGGTTGATTGACCTAGCAAGAAATCAGGTAGAGGATGGAGCACATTGCCTTGATGTGTGTATTGCAACCACCGAGAGATCTGATGAGAAGGAGTTCATGGTCAAGCTGGTCAAGAGGCTTAGCCTTGAGATAGAAGCACCCCTGGTCATCGATTCAACAGACCCAAAAGTGATCGAAGCTGCAATCAGACAGATCCCCGGCAGACCCATAATCAATTCAATAAACTTGGAAGGAAGTGGTGACAGGTTTCATCAACTCGCACCGTTGATGGTCAAGTACGGTGTGCCGGCTATAGCCCTGTGTATAGGTCCAAGGGGGATGGCAAAGACACCTCAGGAAAAACTCGAAGTCGCAGAGCTCATCTATGAAATTGGTAGGAAGCAATATGGCCTAAAACCTTGGCAATTAATCTTTGATGTACTTACATTCACAATTGTGACTGGAGATCCTGAGCTTGCTGATGCAGCCAAAAATACCTTGGATGGTATCCGGCTTGTCAAAAACAAATTTCCCCAGTGTTTTACTGTATTAGGCTTGAGCAACGTTAGCTTTGGTGTTTCACCAAACGCAAGAAAAATAATTAATTCCATATTTTTGTACCATGCACTTCGGGCCGGACTTGATGCTGTCATCATCAATGCACGCGACATTATCCCATATCCAGAGATCGACGAGCAGCAGAAAAAACTTGCAGAAGATCTAATTTTCAACAGGCATCCCAATGCTCTTGCAGAACTGATATCATACTTTGAAGGTTCTAAGGCAGAGACAGCCAGCGGCCCGGCCAAGAGGATAGAGGTAGATCCAAGTTGGGAAGCATCCAAACGCTGTTACTTCCGAATCGTCAACAGGCTCAAAGAAGGCATAGAGAATGACGTGGTGCAAGCAATAGCTGACCGTCTCAAGGGCGGCAAGCGTACTAAGGACGGAGGACAACTTGTGCTAAATGCATCATCAAAAGAGGCAGCGCACGAAGCGGCGGTAGAGACACTCAACGAAGTATTGCTTCCCGCAATGAAAGAGGTGGGGGACAAGTTTGGTGCTGGTGAACTGATCCTACCTTTTGTATTAAAGTCGGCCGAGTGCATGAAGGCAGCAGTCGCAGAACTGGAGAAATATCTGATAAAGCAGGAAGGAGTGAGCAAGGGTAGGCTTGTGCTATGTACAGTCTATGGAGATGTGCATGATATTGGCAAGAATTTGGTAAAAACAATCCTTGTTAACAATGGCTATACAGTCTACGACCTTGGCAAGCAAGTACCGCTGCAGAAAATCTTGGAAAAGATAAGCGAAGTTAATGCAGATGCAGTAGGACTATCCGCGCTACTTGTGTCGACATCTAAGCAGATGCAATACTTTGTCGAGCACGCACGGCAGAATGGTATGAATATACCAGTACTTTGTGGTGGGGCGGCAATTAACAGCAACTATATCAACAGGATTGCAAAGGAGGGTGGCATCTACTCACCGGGCGTATTTTACTGCAAGACAGCATTTGACGGGCTGAAAGTGATGAGCAGACTGAAGTCTCCTGATCGTGAACAGTTTGTCAGGGAGTGGCAGCAAAAATTGGAGAAATGGGATGAGCGACAGCAGCAGGCCATGGCGGTAGAGCAATCTCAGATTCGTCACAGTGGCATCAAGCCTATAGAGTCCCCAATACCCTCTCATACTAACCGCCCTATTAGGCTAGAGCCGTATCAGATCGACCTAAACGAAGTATGGAAATACATTAGCAAAAAATCGCTGTTTGTATTGCAGTGGGGAATGAGGGGCAAAGGCGCAAGTGATCAAGACCCTGAAAGCTTATTCAGGTTCTGGACGGATCGAGTACTAAGCGAAGAACTGTTTGAACCCCGTGCAGTATATGGATTCTACAAGTGTCACAATTTGACACTTGGACAAGGAGGTAGTGGCACTCTGGCAATCGACCTGCGAGACGGGAAGCAGGTCATGTTTGAATTTCCCCGCTCTTCAAGAGAAAAACACCTTTGCCTTGCAGATTATTTCGGCAAGAATGATATCGTTGCGTTTCAAGCAGTAACTGTAGGCAATAAGGTCACAGAAATAATCGACCTCTGGAACAAGCAAGACAGATATGCTGATGCCTACTATTTGCATGGCCTTGCAGTTGAAACAGCGGAGGCGATGGCTGAGTTAATCAATGCAAAAATTCGAAACGAACTAAAAATAGGGCAAAACCGTGGCCTTCGCTACAGCTGGGGATATCCAAGCTGTCCAGATATTTCTCAGCATCATCTTGTCTGGCAGATATTAGAGCCTGAAAAATCTGGCATGACACTCACAGAGTCAGGTCAAATAGTACCTGATCAGTCTACTGCCGCAATAGTAGTACACCATCCAGATGCAGAATATTTCGTACTTTGATCACTGCTGTCTTACTGTAAGTTCAAATTCTCGGACATCTGACTGGTTGCCTTCTACAAACAATAGCCCCTTCACTGTGTAAACGGCTTCCTTTGCCGGTGCACCAGCGGCACTTATTACAACCTGCATCTGGCCTGTGCGCGCGTCTCTGCCATATAGATCTGGAAGCTGGACCGTCTGGTTTTGTATTGTGAGGTATGACTGATAGCCTGAAGGTTCAATGACAATGACTACCTGTGCATCAGTAATTGGCCGCGTCTCTAGATTCTGCACATTGAACAAAATCTTAGTAGACTCCCCAACCTTGATGTCCCTTCTGTCGGGGCTAAATTCTGTGAATTTAAGGTTAGGCCCATCAGACTCCTTCTGTATTGGCATAGAAAAGACAATGATTGCGACAGCGATCGCAACAGCTAGAGCTGCTACAGCTATCACTTTCCAAAGCAACGATTAAAATGATAACCGTGTGGTATAAACAGTAATTGTGTAATTTTAATATCACCAGATTTTAGAATTTATTTATAGTATTGTATTCTACAGTTCATAACGCCATTTTCTTTTTGAGATTATTCATTCCTTTCACGACATGAAGATGGAATCCTACGTTTTGTCGTTGTTCTTCTAATATTATGAATTGGCCACATTGTTCTTACCGCGAAAACAACGATTGAAATTTATCCCGCAATAGCCTTAATAACATTTTATACTATTCCATCTTTACACATATCCTAGTGTATCTAAAAAGAGGCCATATCATGTTGGCTGTCGGTGGGGCAATAGCAGTCATCAGCTTTTCAATGCTAGGATACTACGGTCTTCAATTAGTAAATGTTGTCCAGCGCGAAGGGAAATACACAATAGAACCACACGGCTCGATCAATATGCGACAGAACATCAGCAATACTCAAGGCATAGGAATGTATGTCATTGTTTTTGCAGAATTTGGTGGGCAAGCTTCAGTCATGATAACGGATCATACAGGTAAGATCATAGTCGACAAGAACCTCAATCCACCAATCACTATAGAGCCTTTCAATGCAGAGGTACCAGGCCTATACAATCTGACGCTCTTAAATCCCACCAATAGAGTACTTGAAGGTGCGATGAGTTTCGGAGACTGGGAACATGTTCTAGGCAGAAAGGACCTTTTTTCTGCCACAACTATACTTTTTATCGTCTTTCTTCTTGGAATAGGTATTGCACTTGCAATAGCTGGTGCAATCATTACAGTTTTAGACAGGAGCCGGAAAAGGAGGATGAGGCAGTTTGGTGATACCAGCGACCTCATATAGCAGATAATGATTCCAGTATAACATGGCTAAACTTGAAGCAAGAAACATAGGCAAACAATTTCTTGCAGTGCAACGAGACGAAGTAAAGCTAATCAGTGCCATCAAGAACATAAACCTGACAATAGAAGATGAGCAGTTCGTGTGCTTTGTTGGACCGTCTGGTTGCGGTAAGACGACTCTGCTCAATATTCTGGCTGGTCTTGACAAGCCTACCGAAGGAGAGATAATCCTAAA
>JBKPNF010000014.1:0-5028 GCA_046732455.1 Thermoproteota archaeon
ATATCAGGTGGTTTGGAATGAAAACATCCTTGAAGATTATCATAGCTTCTTGGCCGGAATACATGGCATTGCCGGCGTCAATGTTGCCTCCCTCCATACTCCGTGTATCACAGGATTGTCTGCCATAGATATATGTGATACCAGGAGCATCGACGGGGATTGCGCCAATGATTGCATAGTCTTTATCTTCAGACTTCAATCTCATTGTCGGCATGGCAATTAACCAGTGAGAGTTGATGCAGCCAGTCTGGTGGGCCTTTGCGCCTGTGATATATACCCCTTTGTCGTCGCGCTTTGTCACGTGCACAAACATGTCAGGGTCTTCCTGTTGTGAAGGTGACAGGCCACGGTCACCCTTAACATCTGTCATGGCACCACCGATCATCAAATTTTCCCGCTGCAATAACTTGACGAATTCGACTAGGCGCTTATGATACTCGGTGCCGTGCTTTTGGTCGATTTCATATGTAGTTGAATATAATGAGTTAAGTGCATCCATGCCTACGCAACGTTGGAAGCAGGTGCCAGTAAGCTGGCCAAGCTTCCTTTGCATCCTGTTCTGGTCAACCAGGTCCTGCGCGCTTTCTACAATGTGCAAGAACCTGTTGACTTGCAATCCCGTAAGCGAAGAATGGGGTGCAGCAAGCTGTGGATCTTCCGCCGCGAGGTCATAGGTCTCTGCCACCGCATTTATTGATGGCCGGATCATTGGATGATCAACTGGCTCCTTTACGAGCTCTCCAAAAAGATATATCTTTAGATCTCTACCTCTGAGGCTTTCAATATATTCTGCCCCGTTCTTAATCGGCATATAAGACATATAGCACTTGAATGTTTATTATACTTTGTCAAGTATAATATACTAAAGAAATGGCACCGTTTCTTGTAATTTTTACATAATTGATAAGAGTATCTACTTTATGCTTGAAGCCTTTTACCCATTGGTTAGTTGGTCCCTCAGCAGTCTTTCACCTCTTCAGGGCGAATAAGAAATCCTTCTGGTACCATTTCACTATCCTTCTTTACAATATTTCTTGAACCGGCCTGCAGCTAAAATTGCTGCCATCTAATCAACAATTAAAGGCTTCCCGCAATCTTCAAAGAAATTCTTGATCTGGTCTTAGTTTCGTTGTGGTTCAATTTAATAAATTACTATGATACCCATTATTAATGTCTCGATCTTTCAACAAATGTCTTCAACATTCATCTAAATGCTGTTTCCGTCGCCGATACTCTTGTGGCAAAGATGGCTTCTTCCAATTCCAACAAGCTCTTTTCCATATCTCCGATCTCTTCTCAAGGTATGCGTTGCTCAATCAAGATTGATATACATTACACAATACATAAGATCATTGGATATAGGTCTGATTGGTCTTGTCAAAGTTCCTGACAACTTGAAATTCCCTACTGAACTGTGGCTGCACCATTGACCTTAGCTCAGGATATATCGCAGAGGGGCCCTCCTTTGCCATCTTGGTTGCAGCATGATCGTTACCCAACATCCACTTGCACAGATCAAAAGTCATCTGGCGCACGGTATTCTCATCAACGACGCCAAGGCTGTGGAAGTATTCATGGGCGAGTACCATGAATATGTAAGAGTTGTACTCTTCAGTTGATTTGACTATCTTTTTCAATGTGATCAAGAGATAGGTGTTGACTACTATTGCATTTGAGCCCAGCATATGATAGGCACCAAGGCTGCTTGGCATCATTTGCAATATCAGGCTCAGTCCTGCTCGGTGCAGGCTGAACTTTTGCAAGACTACTGCCTTCACTAATTCAAATGTCTCATCAAAGTTCTTCAGGCTTGCAATCTTTTCTCCAAATTGCCTCTGCTGTTCTGTAAGCATCATTGTTTAATGCGCACTAGAGATGTATAAAGTATGGTAATAGTAACTTCGCAATCTTTTTACATCCAGAATATTGCTTTACTGACGTGGGAGCAAAAGCTAAGCAGGTCAACCTGCGCGATATAATAGCCAACTACCCCGATTTTCCCAAGCAAGGGATATTGTTTCGCGACGTAAATCCTGTTTTCAAAAGAAATGATGCCTTGAACTACATCGCCGATGAGTTTTACCGTATTTATGGCAATGCAAAAGTGGATATGGTGGCAGGTATTGAATCGAGAGGCTTTATTATAGCTACAGCACTTGCCCTTAGATTCGGCAGGGGCATTGTGATGGTTCGCAAGGCAGGTAAGCTGCCAGGCAGAACCGTCAAGAAATCCTACGATATTGAATACGGCAGCGCGGTAATGGAGCTTCAGCAAGATGCGATAGACAAAGGCAACAACATACTGATTGCTGACGATCTGATAGCAACAGGTGGGACTGCGGTAGCCGCTGCTCAGATGATCAAAGAGCTGGGGGGCAAGGTGGCGGGATTTGCGTTCATAATTGAACTTTCAGACTTGAAGGGTGCTGACAGGTTGCGCGAGATGGGTTATAATGTTGAGTCATTAGTGAGTTTTCATGGAGAATAGGGCGGATATCGGCATAATTGGGGGTACTGGCATCTATGATCCAGAACTTTTTAATGCAAAGCGCGAAATGAAGGTGCATACGCCTTATGGTGAGGCTTCCGATCTTGTGACAATAGGCGAATATTCAGGAGTCAAAGCAGCATTTGTACCGCGCCATGGACGAGGCCACAGGATACCCCCCCACAAGATAAACAACAGAGCAAACATATGGGCTTTACAGCAGCTTGGAGTCAAACGCATTATTGCCCCATCTGCAGTTGGAAGCCTCAAAGAAGCTTTCAAGCCTGGCGACATTTCAATTCCTAATCAATTTATTGACTTTACAAAAAATCGCCACTACACATTCTACGATGGAGGGCAAGTGTGCCATGTTTCTTTAGCTGATCCATTTTGCCCAGAGCTACGCTACATTGCGATCAGTAAAATAAAGAAACTAAAGTATTCGCTGCACAGCGAGGGGACATACATCTGCGTCGAAGGGCCCCGATTTTCCACTAGAGCGGAATCAAGATTCTTCCGCGACGTAATGAAGGCAGATATTATCGGCATGACGCTTGTACCAGAGGTCAACCTCGCAAGAGAAGCCGAAATCTGCTACTTATCTATAGCCACTATCACCGACTATGATGTTTGGGCAAATCACCCGGTGACCTCTGCCGAGATAATAGAGGTGCTTGCCAAGAACGTGGAAAAGACAAAGAAATTGATTGCAGAGTTGGTGGCTACAATACCTGCGGTAAGAAACAAGTGTACCTGCGGTAAGACACTTGAAGGTGCTCTAGTCTGACGGCGGCGGCTTCGATCCCTCCGGCAAAATAATGTCACCTTCAATCAACTTACGCTGAATCGTTATTTGTAGTTGCTCAGGGTCAAGCCCCATTTTCGCTATTTTGTCTAAAGTGGTCTTGGATATCTTGATGCTTGCATTATGACCTCCAATGCGACCGAATGCTATTGCAGTAAACCGGAATTCCTGACCCTGGATGACAAAATACCCAGAAAGCTTACTTGCTATTTCGCTCCCGCTAGCGCTTTTTACAAACACGGTAACTGGAATGTCATCATCGCGTATCATTTATTTGGCGCATCCGTTACTTCCATGTTACTGTTGACATTCTCTTCGACCAAAAAGCTCCACCACTCAGGGTCAACTATTTTAAAGTCATTGACATTCACTTTGACTGCGTTGTCATCTGCATCGGTAAATATCATACTGCCTTCCTTTATTATCTTGATAAGCCGCCAGCGCTGGTGACCTTTAAAGTTTCTGCTAATAGCCACAGCCCACTTTTTGTCTTTGTCAATCCGGGGCATGCCAAGATAATCGACGATTTCTAAAATACCTAAACGCTTTTCCTCACAAAACATTTCCTTTGTCAAAAGACTTCGCCAGATGTCTACTGAACCCATAGTCCTGCCATTTTCATTGATGTTTATTACACCAAAGTAGACTACCTTATCGCCGCCAGTTGGGTCTGAAGTCGTCATTATGATAATAATCCTTGTTGCATGTTGCCACTTATTTAGTTCTTGCATCCTCATATGGCTTTTCAAGCACGATGCTGATATTGTCGATCTTAAGATTCCTTTTGAAGACTATGTGGTCTTCCTCGCAGCGCCTTCTGTAACGATTAGTTATTGCAAACCGAGGATGGAGCGACTCAAATTCTGTCTTTGTTATTTCAATGACCATGCCTCTGTTGACTAGGGATTTTGCTGCAGCAAGTGCGCGCTGCCCTTCGCTCCAGCCAAGTGCACTTGAAATCTTGGTTGGGTCCATTTTGCCTTTTTTCACAATAACGATGTAAACCTTGGCCTCGTCTTCGCTTATCTTGAGTTCTGAAATGATGACTTGCTCCAGATTTGATGAATTGATTGTCATGTTACTTTTCTTTCTAATTCAAGCGATTTGAGCATTGTCTTCAGAGTGCTGAAGTTAGGTTGCCCGATCACCAAAAAAATGACTTCCATTCAACAGATGGCTTATCCGCTTGAGCTGGTTTTGTTTCTACATGGTTAGGGCATCGCCTTCTTTTACAAGTCATCAAATTCTTCCATTTGCCATTTTGGCAAGTCTCAGAAACCCAAGATTTTGTATCTATTGGATAACTGACAAGATACATACAGAATATATAATATGTCCGTTACACTCTCTCAGCAAAATCTTCTCGTGTATGCTTTGCCAGTGATATTGGTGACATTTCCATAATCCTCTTTGCAAATTGAACATGGTATACTTATAATGACCATACCAGGACTAAATAAGACCTGTGGTGGAAAGACTACTTTCTCGATTTGATGGAACTTTTCAATGTATCCCTCTTGCTGTAATCTTTCAAGATACTTTGCATGAGTGCTTGCTTTAACCTGTCTTTGGCCTCTATTGGGCAAATACATATGCTTTATTGGAGTCTTCTTTCCTCAATGCAAGTCACATAAGCATCTAGGATAAAAGCACTGCCTGGCAAAAGCACCCTAGCTAGCAGCTTGTTAGCAGAATCTTCATCATTTTCCTTTATGGTTCCCTCTATGGGTTGCGC
>JBKPNF010000015.1:0-3458 GCA_046732455.1 Thermoproteota archaeon
GATCTACCCCGCACCCGGTGGTTACGCAGAGCTACAACTGATGAACTTGAACGACAGAAGGAACAAAATAAAAGCTGTTTTTATAGTATTATTAATGGTGGTATTGGGATGGGTGGTTGCTGGTGCTACTTGTTCTTGCTCTGCTGCCGTTGTTGTTGTTGTTCTTGCTTTATTATTATTATTATTATTTGTCCTTTCCTTTTCTATTATTGCTAGTATTTTTTATCGCTTGCAGGTCTCACGAGTTCGTTATTATATAGAAAAGGGGCGATAATAAATGGACAGGGTTAGCTCTATAACTTATCTATTATGTAAATAGCAATTGTCAAGTAGGCCACAGTTACCTTGATGATCCTAACCATCCAAGCCTTCTGAAATATAATGTCATAAGTAGGGCAGAAATCGATGAAACTACCAAAACAAATATCAAAGGGGTGTAAGGTCCAAGTATAGTCCAGGACCCCGTCGCAAATCCGCCTGGCAGATTGATATTCATACCGTAAAATGTGCCAATGACGGTTGCTGGGATCGATAGTGTGAAAACTATTGTTAGCACACCCAATATTTTGTTGGTTTTTTCTTGGCTGAGCATATAGTCCGTGTCCTTGTAGATCTCTACTGTTTCTTTTGCCTCTTCCAAAGCTTCGTACACCTTTTCAATGTGATCTTGAACGTCTTTAAAATATGGAGCAAGATCTTCTCTCGAAAAGCGTTGGACATCCTTAGACAGATCAGCTACTGTCCTACGAAGCGGGATTACCATTCTTCTCAAGGTTGTTATCTCCCTTCTAAGAAGAGAGATCTGGCGAGGGATCGATATCTGCTCGTCAAATACACTGTCCTCGATATCGTCTATGTTGCCCACGACCTTCATCAGGATATGGAGTAGGTCATCCACCAGCGTATCGATTATCTTATGGAGCAGGTAGCCTGACGATCTACCCATTATTGCCTGCTTTTGCTTCTCATCGCTCTTACACATGTTGAACAGCTCTTGAAGCGCCTTCAAGTCTCCTTGATGCATTGTCACGAGATAATCGGAACCCATAAAGATCGATAGTTGACTAAAGAGGAAGCCCTTTTCCTTGTCAGGTGTAGGAAAATGCAGAATGGCAAAGATATGACTTTCATACCGGTCAATCTTAGGGATCTGGATCTTAGAGAGACAATCTTCAAGGTTGAGCCTGTGAAACGGGTATTTCTGCCCAAGAGCATTAATGTCCGCAAACGTTGGCTTTTGTATATTTATCCAGAGCACCCCGTTACTGGTGATTGTCTCAAACTGCCTTTTGACTTCGGACATCAGTAAACCCTTCTCGCTTGTTTCGTTACAAAAGCTTGTGGTAATAAAAAAGTGTTTCAGTCATTCAGAACCTTGTCTTTAGTTGCTGGTAGTCTAATGCTTTAGAGCTTGCCGCGGTATGCCACCTTCCGGTGTCTGTGCCCTCAATTTTTAATCGGTAGTACGGTATCAGAGAATAGCCTAATGCAACTGAGAGGGCACCAACCGGATCTTTGGCAGCATTCTTTACTGCATTGGAAATCGCTACTTGTCGCGGCAACCCAATGCCACATGAAGAGACATAATCATCCATTTGCTTATGCCCATTGATTGCCCTGACCACCTGCGACGCTAGATCATATATGCTATTAGCAGGTTTAAAGTATACTATTGCACTGTCATTGTAAATTACATCTCTGCCCATTTCAAGGATCTTGCACTGCATGTAAAGATCAATCGCGATGATGTCTGTTGGTATCTCTATTTTTTTAGCTTCGACAGAACTAATGGCAAGCGCCCTGCCCATCACCGTGTACTGAGATAGATGGGCTAGCCGCACAGATCTAAGCCATTTGGAAATGAATACAGATGCCCTGCCAGCTATGCCTGCTGCCTGCACCGGCTGAGAGTTTGATGCGCATATTCCAACCTCGCCTTGAATGTGCGATGCAAGGTGCTCGGTGCAGGAGGGGTGAGGAATGGTGTCAGCATCATAAAGAACTATTATGTCGCCAGCTGCCCTTTGAATAATTTCATTCCATGCCGCCGCCGCACCCCTTCTTATATCATGGTGGAAAAGTTGGATGTCAAGCAAAGAATATTGGGCGAAATCGCGCACAAGGCTAGGGGTATTGTCAGATGAATCATCTGAAACAAGGACTTCAAATATCTGTGTCTGTTGTTCTTCAATGGCCCGTAGTAGGTTTGCAATGTTTTGCCTTTCGTTGTATGAAGGGATGCCTACAGTTATTCTGCGCATATTAGCTTTCGGCCTCTGAATGTCATTTGAGTTTTGTGATTGATTTTTGGTGCTACAGTGAAAACATATATTCAGAGATAGCTCGTCAAGTAACGACGATACCTTTTGCAGCGGCAAAAAAACACATGCAGCAACGAGGAAAGCTACAAGGCAATATTTGCCTCCTCCGGCCTATGCAAAAGCGACCTTGTATTGCCTGTATTTGTTTCTGATAGTTCAAGTATGATAAAATCAATGCCAGGAATGTCAGTGACGCCTATGCAATACATCTCGCAGCGTATTCAATCAATTGTTGATAGTGGTATTTCATCAGTGATTATCTTTGGCATACCGAAGAGCAGGGATCCAATTGGCTCATCTGCCTTTGACAGAAAAGGCATTGTCCAGGACGCAGTAAGGGAAATCAAGTCATCCTTTGGTAGTGCGATGAGTGTTGCTACGGATGTTTGCATTTGCCAGTACAACCTGACAGGACACTGCGGCATCGTCAGTAACGATGGCAAGGTAAACAATGACGCTACGCTAAAGGTCCTAGCGAAGATAGCGGCAAGCCATGCAGAAGCCGGAGCAGATGTAATAGCACCTTCTGCCATGATGGACGGACAGGTCTATGCAATCAAAAAGGAGCTTCATAGCCGCGGGCTTGATGCACCAATACTCTCCTTTTCTGCCAAGCACGCTTCATCCCTTTACACGCCTTTTCGGTCAGTAGCCTTCGCAAAAATGACTAAACGACTAGATAAGTCCTCATATCAAGTATCGTATACGAACTCTAGACTTGCCCTGCGGGAAATAGAAACTGACATTCACGAAGGCGCAGAGATGGTTATGATAAAACCTGCTCTCATGTACCTTGACCTTGTCAGGATGGTAAAGAATAAGTTCAATTATCCGGTAGCAGTTCAGAACGTCAGTGGAGAATACGCAATGATAAAGGCTGCTGCAGTGCGTGGTTGGATCAATGAAGAGGAATGGAAGGTTTGCTCTCTTGTCTCAATAAAAAGGTCTGGAGCTGACAAAATCATCTCTTATTTTGTGCTCGATGTCGCCAAGTATCTCTGACGCAACAATTATATAGCATTCTTGCAACAAACGGAAATGTCCGGCGGTAGATCAGCCTGGTAGAGCTTTCGGCTGTAGATGTCGGCTTCCCAGTAGCTGACCGCGTGAAGCAGCCTATCGGGCGTACAATAATGC
>JBKPNF010000016.1:0-2543 GCA_046732455.1 Thermoproteota archaeon
CAACACGCACCTTGACGCGCTCGCCCTTGTCAGGCCGGCCATATTCCTTGACCTGCTTGATTAGACGAGTACTGTCTGCAATGACATGATCGCCCCTCTCTACGATACGGCGTAAGGTAAAGAGGTCATCTGCATCTTCAGGGATTATAAAAAAAGCATTGTTTGATGTGCCGCTTGGCTTTACTATCATACTGTCTTTTCGCTTGCAGTTACAGCAGAGGATGGATCTTGCCCTTGCTGCTGCTGGTTTTGGAGCAATTTCAAATAATTGTCAACCCATTCCTGTGTCAGTACACCTGACTCAACTAAGTTGACTAGGGCATTTGGAGATGCAAAGCCTTGGACCTTGCCAATCCGCCTGCGAGTCTGCCTCCACTTTAGCTGAGTGTTGCCGCTCTTTGATGAATAAATGATGCCAAGAATCTCTTTTGCATTTACAAACGTCATCTCCCTTATTTTCTTCAGTGTGACCTTATCGGCAGCTTCAATATAGATTGCCCCCGGGCCCTCTTCGCGTTCTGGAAATACTTCGTAATCGCGCAGGTAACTTTCTGGTATGAAGGACCTGCAGGTGCTTATGATGATAAACTTTCTAAAGCTCTCCAATGAAGCCGTAGTCTCTATGTTAACCAATGTACATATATAAAAGCCACCTAGCCATTTATCAAGTTTTGTGAGATGTAAAAGAGTGGACAAACTCCTTACTCAAGATCTCCTTCACCGAGTCAGCAGGGCTATCTAGTCATTGCTTGTCCACGCTAAAATTGAGGTATTGCAAGAATAAAAACCTACAAACAACATTTGCCCTTTGGAATTTCGTAGCCGTGAGGGCACTTCTGCGGGTGCTTCAAAAGCGTGCACAGTGCATCTGTGAAGAGATCCTTCATATGGTGTTCTATCCCGCAGATCATCTCCTCGTCTACTTCTATTTTGAGAGCGTCCTTCATTAGAACCTCCAGCAGTCTGGTGTTTCGCATCATCTTCTTGCCAATATTTTCTCCTTCCCTTGTCATTTCCACGCTACCTTTGCTGTAGTGCACAAGTTGGGAACTGTTCAGCTTGCGGAGCATTTGGACGACAGACGGCTGAGTGACGTTTAGAAGCTTGGCTATTGAGCTTACCTTAACTTCCTGCCCCCTTTCGCGGATATACCATATTGCTTTCAGGTACATTTCAATATGCTCAGACTCTGCTGTACCAACATAAAGCTCTTCATCTTTGGTAACTTGCTGCTTTTTTCTTGCAACGGCAGACTCCAAGACGGTTATTCTGTTCTAGCCAAACTGTATTAACCTTATCTGCATATGTATAACGCCGTTTTTACCTAGATTATTATTTATTCTTCTCGCCAGAGTCATCCCATAGGTACTGAAAGTAACCTTTTGCAAAGCCTGCAAGGCCTGCGTGATCTGCCCATATAGCTATCGGTTCAAAGCTGCCATTCTCGCCAGTGCCCTCTCCAAGAAGTATCACGACATGTTTTGCGTCCCCTATGATGCCGCCTCCAAAAAGACCATCCTTGAGCCTCACCTCTGCCACCCTTGATAGTGCCTTCATTGTGTCGGAGCTTATCTTGGCAGACGCAAGGATGTTTATCTTGACCGCTCCCCTATCATGCAGCGTCCTAAGCTCTGGCTGGAGTGGCTTGGCTATGTCCACCGCAACAAAAGGTAGCGCGACCAGCAGTTCCTGCTGCACGTTCTGGATTATCTCATTAACCTTGGCGATTATGTTGTAGACTCCTCTAGCAACCCATATCTCAGGCCTCTCCTTTATGCCGCTTTTTGTATACATTGGCATCAGCTCGTTTACGATAGTGCTCTGGCTCTCGCGGAAGTTGTTCTCTTGGCGTGTCCTCATGATTCCAAGAGCTGTCGACGGAGACTTGGGGAAAAACTTTTGCGGTCTAGAGCTACCGGATTCAAGCCATCCCTTCTCTTCCAGGCTGTTGAGCACCTCATAGATCTTCGAGTATGGGACCCCTGATTTTTTAGAAATGTCTGCGGCAGTCATGGAGCCTGCGTCAAGCAGTGAAAGGTAAACACGTATCTCATAACCCGTCAAGCCAAGGTTTTCCATCGCCTTCCTCGACCTGTCGCTAATGCTCACTTCTTCTCAAACTGACCACCGTAGTATATTTTTTGCTTTTTAAATGTATATGCGCTTCTTTTCAATAAAGTGACTACACCCATAGCTGGCAGGTTAAAAGGATTGGTTTCCCTCTCTAAACAGAGATGCACCTTCACTACGAGTAGATTGTTTTCTCGCAGGCCCTGCATGATTATAAACCTATTCATCACCGTAGGAATAAGCAAGTTAGCTTTATATCAAAGCGAAGATTGTCTTCAAAAAGGTAGCAGTAGTATGGACTTAATCCAAATTTCGAACATGTCTAACAAAACCATGAGCGCTAGACACACAATCCGATTCACACAAAGCATCTGTCCAGACTGCAATATGATTCTGGATGCTGAGGTCTTTGAAAGAGAGGGTAAGGTCTTTATGACAAAGACATGCCCAACGCACGGTGAGTGCGAAGAGCT
>JBKPNF010000017.1:0-18015 GCA_046732455.1 Thermoproteota archaeon
TCTGGTGGAAAAACATTGGTCCACGACTTTAGGTCATTACTTGGCAACAGCCATGGTTGTCCATTCTACCCTGTTACTATTGTGAGCGGGCGGCCTACAGAATCTCAACTTTTTCAAGTTCTATTCAATATTTAGCAGATAGGGAATAGCGGGCAGCTTTTTTGGGCGAGAATGGAATCTGACCTTGAAGAGTTCTTTCAGTTCAAACCATTACTGCTATCGAATTGCCTTTCTTGTTTGTTTGTTCATTCATTCATTTGAGCGACAAATGAGCAATCCCCGGTCCGCAAATTCCATCTGGGAAAAGGGTCGTGCAGTCAAATGCACTATCTCCATGACAGGGCAAAAACCCCCGTTCTAGGCTGCCTGCTCCTAGTAGAATGTTGAAGCACTTACTGCCCTACAATGATGATTCATCAACTGTCTCTTTTGGTCGTCAGTAAGCCTTAATAAAAAATCATTTTTGTGATAGCAACAAAACGCTTTCAATCTTGTGTCTATTTTCTTGGGTATAGATAGCTCATAATTAACCAGTTCTTTTTCTCTGCCAAGTAGAAAGAAAGATCCCATGTCTGCTATGCAAAAGACGCCACTTTTTGATTCCTTTTCTGCTCTGATTGCTAACGACTCTATCAGCCTTAACACTCCATAAAAATTGGCAACCTGATATCCTTGGACTGAATCTATTATGAGGAGGGAGCCATCAGATTCATGCTTTTGTACATTAATGTCGTATTCGCTGATCATATCTCGGACGGTATGCGGGGTTTCATAGGTAGTAACGATGAGCATGATCTCATTGTTCTTTTCTAATGCCTTCTTTGCGAACCTGCAGTAAATTTCTCTCAACGTATACAAGTCCTCATAAATTAACAGATTATGCTCGTTGTAGCAGGAGTTTTGTAATTGGTGCTCCGTCCTGATGTCAAGAGTCATTTTGTCGCACCACAGCCAGCAGCAGAAGCAGCCCTACATCCACGTTTCGAAACTGTACCAAATATAGTATATATAGGTGTCATATATTTGGCGTTATAATAATTTCAATTGTAAGACCTAATAATTGGGCAAAGAATGCCACGGGTAGAGACAGACTCTTCACAAGATAGAGGAGTTAGACCAGACATGAAGTAAAGTATTAATTAATGGCTGGACTTGAACCACAAACTGCTCCAGTTTTGATTCCAAGCAGGGTAGTGATGCCAAGACGAGATACCATGAAGAAGAACCTAAATACGAGACGGCTGGAGTAACTATTCCAACAAATGAACAGATATTACCTACCTCTACTACACACAGCAGAGCCTCCATTAGCACAATAGACAAAGAAATATCCCAATCATTGTTTACATGATCTTATGGTTGTTGGTGTGTTGTTTTTTCCTGCAATTAATCATCTTTCAATTACTCAAGGTAGTTAGTCAATCCTGCGATGTTCGCGACGCGTCCCAAACTATAAAGAGATGCCTCCAAGCGGAAGAAACCCTTCGCAGTTGATAGATTCATTTAACACAGCTAGAGATTTTATTCATTAGTTCTTTGGCTTCATTTTGTTTTTCTTCAGTTATATTGACTAAAACTATTCCTTCTAAGGGCTGTCCATATAGAACGATAGAGCCTTTAGGCGCCATAATAAATAGCGGCAGAGCAAGCATATCCTCTTCTCCTTCTACTTTCACCATAACAGGAAAAGATGTTTCCAAAGCGCTTTGCAAAACTTGTAAGGCTTTCTTCGAAATTGTGCCTGCAGGATTATTGCAAAACATCTGTTCTGCAGGATAATTAATCGGGCGGCCGCGTAGTGACCTCCGTTCCACGCCATCAATGACTGCAATGTCAGGAATGATGTTAAAAGATATCAGGCGTTCCGTGGTTGCATCGCCTATGGAGATTATCTTTTTGGCACCTTGTAACATTGATAAGATTTTTTGCTTGGTTATGTCTTTTTGAGGCACCAGCGTTCCAAAGGGCTGTTTCAAAAGAGCCCTATCGCTTGGACTTCCAGACATTACTCTTCTTTAGGATGCTCGGTTGGTTGACTTTCTGATTGCTCTTGTGCTTTGATGTCTGCAGCAATGATGCTTATCCTCCCTGCAATCAGTTTGGCAGCCTTCGTAAAGGATTGGGCTTGCACAGACTCTGGCTCTGAGACTACTGTCGGCCTGCCAGCGTCGCTGCCTTCCCTAATAGCTGGATGGAGCGGGACCTCCCCTATGAATGGGATTCCAAAGTCTTCGCTTATCTTTTTGCCTCCGCCTTTTCCAAACAGATAGATCTTCTCGTTGCAATGTGGGCACAGGAGGTAGCTCATATTTTCAACAACGCCGACAATTGGCACGTTGAGTTTGTTGAACATGCCGATCGCCTTGACTGCAACATTCATCGCCACGTCTTGGGGTGTTGTGACGATGAGAATACCAGTGATGGGTATCGTCTGGGCGATTGTCAGTGGAGCATCCCCAGTACCAGGCGGCAGGTCAATTATTAAATAATCAAGCTCACCCCAGCTCACGTCCGTCAGGAATTGCTTGACGATACCTGAAACAATGGGTCCTCTGTAAATGCCGGCCTGTTGCGACTGCTCGTAGAAAAAACCCATTGAAATCACCTTAACGCCTCCAACCTCTGGAGGCTGGATCTTGTTATTGAGTACCTCTGGAGAAGCCTTGAGCCCAAGCATTAGAGGAACGCTTGGCCCGTACACATCAGCATCAAGCAGACCAACGTTCGCACCTGTATTGGCAAGTGCGAGTGCAAGGTTTACAGAAACAGTAGTCTTGCCAACACCGCCCTTGCCGCTTGCGACAGCAATAATATTCTTGACACCTGGCAGAAGCTCATCCATTGAAAGCGACCTGCCCTCCATCACTCTGGCCGTGACCCTCATGTTGAGGTCTGTGACTCCAAGCGATGCTATAGCAGCTCGCACGTCGCCCTCTATTTCACTATTGAACGGGCAGGCAGGTGTCGTTAGCTCGAGCGTGAATCCGACCTTCCCATCATTTATCGATAGGTCCTTGATCATACCCATTGACACAATATCTTTGTGAAGCTCAGGGTCTACAACTTTCTTGAGGGAGTTTAGAACCTGATCGACAGTTACCATTGTGCAAATTTTGCTCTTACAGTATTTAAATCATCGTGTTGTAGGACTAAATACCGTAATTTTTAGAATCAGCTTTTAAAGTCACATTCTTCAACTTTTTATGAGTTTTAGCCATCATCAACTGTTTGACCTTATCTGAATACAAAAAATGCACATGCATTATCAGAGGACAATATTTTTTATAGCTTCTAACATTCTGATAGAGGTAAAAGTAAAGAGGGAATGAGCAAAGCACGATAACACTTCTAGCGAGTATGACCTAATTTCCTCTTGTCTAGGTCTTTAAATATTATTTGGAAATAAGAGAATATAACTTAGGTCATTTCAAAAAAAATTAGGAGGAGAAGATTTTTCTAACATCCTGAAACCTTTTTCTCAGCGTCACGATGCTGATATCGCCGGAAACTGCTATCTGAGCTTGGCTTACGTTCTCTCCTTCCCTCAGACAGGCAGCATACAGAACCGCTACTGCAAGCGCATTAGGATCCTTGCCATGTGAAACGGGATCCTTCTTGATCGCTGATAGCATCTCAAGCGCGCTCCTATAGGTCTTCTCACTCACCTTTGCCTTATTCGCAATCTTTGCCAAGTATTTATTGGAGTCAATAACTGGCAATTGAAGCTCTAGGTTTTGCACCAGAAGTCTGTAGCACTTGCCAGCAAATATCGGATCAGTGTTGGCCGCGGAGGAGACTTCTTCAAGTGTCCTAGGCACCGAAAGATCTCTGCATGCGGCATAAACTGCCGCCACTATGAGAGCCCTAATTGATCGTCCCTTGATTATCCTCTTGTCGAGCGCCTTCCTATAGTTATATGCAGCTTTTTCGATTAAGGTATCGCTGAGCGAAAGCTTGTCCTTTATTGTGCTGAGTATAGCAAATGCATTTTTCAGGTTACGGTGGTAACTCCGGTTATTACTTGAGATCTTGTTCCATCTGCGCATTCTTTGAACCTTGCTTCGCTGCTCAGCGCTTATGGCCACACCATTTGCATCTACGTTCGAATACGAGATGAATGTAGATAACCCCATGTCATGAAAAGCCAGTGAAGACGGCATACCCGTTCTACTCTTGCTCTCCATATCCTCGCCCGAATAAGACCTCCATTCTGGACCCATTGATTCGATATTGTCTTTAACGACCATTCCGCATGAAGAACAGATGGCTTCGCTTGTCTCAGAATCAAAAACAATCGAAGTGCTCATGCATAAAGAGCAAGCCTCTGCTGGTTCGGACGCAAGTTTATAACTCATGTTGCAAACGGATAGAATCAGATTTAATTTAAGTCCCATGTGTACAGAAGCCGCCGGTCGATTACAATCTAGTGCAAATCGCTACATAAAACAATACTATAACACAGAGTCGGTCCATTTAAACGCTAAACCTCCTGCCTATTTATCAATATGACAGCACTATCGGAGGATGCCCGGTCCTCATCATCTATTACTAGATCGTTTAGATTTGAATCTGATGTGCTAAGCGTGCTCGATGAAGAGGCAACAAGGATGGGAATATCGGTAAATGCACTAGTTGGCATTATTCTGCGCAGATACGCAGAGTTTACGCGTTACCTCTCCAAGATAGATATGGTTGTGATAAATCGAGAGGTCCTTACTTCGCTTCTTGACCATCTGGGAGAAGAAGAACTCTATAAGATAGGATTCAAATTGGGCCAAACTGTGCTCGCAGACACGATCATGTTCTGGAAAAAGGAAACCACTGAAAAGGCAGTGATGGAATATCTTGAGAAGATGGTCTGCCGATACGGCCGCCTTGGCACTTATGATGAGAGGAAGATGCCTGGAGGGGATATGGCCATAGTCATGCGCCACAGGCTTGGTAAGAATGGATCCCGCTTCCTTGAGGGCTATCTTAATGGAGGCCTGAAGCATACACTAGACGTTGATGCCATCTTCGAAGTCACCGACTCGTCAGTCAAATGCCAAATCCCCGCAAGAAAATGAAAAGCATTTCCTCAGGGAAAAAGTTCATAATGGTCTCTCCATCAAGAGTGCGTGGATTATGTTTGCCATAGTGCATATGAGCGATGTCGTTAGAATTCCTCCAAATAGGCTTACTCACTCACTAAATGATGCGGCTATCCAGATCCTCAAGGAAAAATACGAAAGCATGATCAGTCCCGAGGTAGGATATGTCATTATGATAACAGATGCCAACCCAAGTTCTGTTGGCAAGCTGGTTGCTGGTGACGGCGCCACTTATCACAAAGTCACTTTTAAGGCCCTTGCGTTTTATCCTAAGCTCCAAGAGATAATTGAAGGCGAAGTAGTCGAAATCACTGACTTTGGGGCGTTTGTAAGAATAGGACCCACCGATGCCCTTCTCCACCTCTCTCAGATTACTGATGACTATCTCAAGAGTGACGTCAAACAGGGAGTCATTGTAGCAAATCAGACTGCCCGGTCGCTCAAGATCGGATCCAAGATTAGGGCAAGGATAACTGCAGTAAGCCTTGGCAAAGGAGCGGGTATGGGAAAGATAGGCATAACTTGCAGGCAGCCGTTTCTTGGTGCCGTAGAATGGGTTGCTGAAGAGATAAAGAAAGCCAAAGGTGTGGGAGAACATCAACAACAACAATCAGCTGCTGTGAAGGAGAAAAAAGGGGGAGACAAGAAGTAGTGGCAAAGGAGAAAGCATGCAGAAAGTGTAAAGTGATAACGACCGGAAAGGTATGTCCCAACTGCAAGTCCACAGACCTAAGCGCCGATTGGTCGGGCATAATATTGGTGTTTGACGCTGGAAATTCGCAGGTTGCCAAGACACTTGACATTGTGAGCCCGAACAAGTATGCGCTTAAGGTAACTTAGATGCACGATCTACGAACACTTCTTAACGTTAGACAAATGCTTGCCAACTTTTTGCAGGAAGATATTGGTGTGGGCGACATTACGAGTGATAGCATAATTCCTGCAGGCCTTGGAGCCCGGGCAGAAATCGCTTGCAAGTCGCAGTCTGCAATTGTATGCGGGCTTGAAGAGGCCTCCATGGTTTTTGATATTTGTGGCTGCAATAGCCAGATTCTCGTTAAGGACGGTTCAAAGGTAGTAAAAGGAACCGCTGTCATGAATGTGTCAGGGTGCGCAAGGGCCATCCTTAAGGCGGAAAGGACAGCGCTTAATATCATGATGAGGATGAGTGGTATAGCAACCGAGACAAGGTGCATTGCAGACCTTGCAAAAGGCATTACAATATCGGCAACACGGAAGACAGCTCCCGGTCTCCGTTATTTTGATAAAAAGGCAGTCGTTCTGGGCGGCGGTGCTAGCCACAGAATGAGGCTTGATGACATGGTACTGATAAAGGATAATCACCTCAACATCATATCTGATATTGAAAAATCTGTTAAGACGGCTAGGAAAATTGTCGGCTCGTCAGTAAAGATTGAATGCGAAGCAAGGAGCGAGGAGGAAGCGTTAGCAGCCGTTGCTGCTGAAGCTGATATCGTCATGTTGGATAACTTTACCCCGAACCAAGCTCAAGACACAATAAAAAGGATAACTAGAATGGGCCTACGCAAAAACGTACGGATAGAACTTTCAGGCGGCATAAACCAAAAAAACATCAGGCACTACGCTAGGGCCAAACCGGATTTTATTTCGCTTGGATACATTACACATTCATTCAAGGCAATTGATTTCAGTCTTGAAATTATGAAATAGATAGCATTCGGTCGATTGCAAGCCGTGCCTTGTCTGCAGTATGCTTTGGCACCTTTACTTCATAGATACCTTGCCTCAAAGAATCGTAAACTTTCTCCAAAGTGATCTTTTTCATATACTTGCACGATGCATCGGACTTTATAGGTATAAACTCCTTCTCAGGGTTCTCCTTCCGCATACGATACAAAATTCCAGTTTCAGTAGCTACTAGAAATTGCTTTGTATTCGATGCTCTTGCGTGTTTCATCATACCTTCGGTTGAAAGTATGTGACCATTCTTTGCCAGGTCGCCCTTTGAAATTTGGTATATCACCGAGGAAGTGCAACTACATTCTGGATGAACCAGAAAGTCAGCATTTTTGAAGCTTGTAAGCATCTTGTTAATATCCTCTGCCTTGATACCAGCATGCACATGGCATTCGCCAGGCCAAATGTACATATTCTTTCTGTTGGTTGTCTCTGCAACGTAAGAACCCAAAAATAGGTCTGGTAGAAACAATACCTCTTTGTCTTTAGGGATATTGCTAACTACCTTGATGGCATTTGCGGACGTGCAGCAATAGTCCGACAATGCCTTTACTTCTGCAGCAGTGTTTACATAGCTTACGACTATTGCATCAGGATGTGCTTTTTTCCAAGATTGTAATTCCTGAGCATTAATCGTGGAAGCAAGAGAGCATCCAGCCTCCATATCTGGTATGAGAACTTTTTTATCAGGACATAGAATTGAGGCCGTCTCCGCCATAAAGTGGACTCCGCAGAATACAATGGTGTCGCAAGCTGTGCTAGCCGCTTTCTTCGATAACGCAAGCGAATCACCTATAAAGTCGGCTATGTCCTGGACTTCAGGCAATTGGTAGTTGTGCGCCAAGATTACTGCATTTTTTTCTTTCTTTAATTCAAGGACACGGTACTTGTAGTCTACATCTAACATTGTCATTTCTGCTGATAAACATGAGATATTATAGAGCCTCTACATTTAAAGCAGTATAGTCGAGGACAACACTGCCTTCAAAATCGAATTTAAAGGCAATACTTGCCACCATCCCCCTTAAATTTAAGTTGATCTGCAAGGTAGAGCACTAGGAAACAGCCAGAAGCATTCATGACTGCTACAAATATAAATATTAATACATTCCATTACATAACGTAGATAAATGCCAACACACGGATCACTTACAAAAGCAGGGAAGGTAAGAGGTCAGACACCGAAGATTCAAGGCAAGCCGCGTTTAAGGCCAATTGCTAGACTTCGCAACAAAGACAATTTTATCAAACGGTTCGAAAAGAAGAGACTTCCAGGCCAAAAGAAGCCGGAACGCCGCGGAGGCAGAAGGTAAAAATCACCACCTTCACACATATCTTTAGTATTCATACATGCCGAAGAAAAACGTTGGGCTGCTAGGTTGCGGCGCTATCGGAACACAACTGGCTCTTGCCATAGACTCGGGCAATATTGCTAACGCTTCGCTTGCGGGAGTATTTGATATTGCTATTAACAATGCAAAGAGCCTAAAGTCAAAGCTAACGAGCAATCCTGAGCTTCATCGTGACTTTGATAGATTAATTAATTCCTCTGCAGACATCATAATAGAGGCCGCCTCCCAGCAAGCCGTCAGAGATTTTGGCAAGCCGATAATTGAGGCTAACAAAGACCTGATGATAATGAGCGTAGGTGCCCTCGCAGATACCGCCTTTTTAGCGGAATTGCTGGAATTGGCTGCTGCAACAAAAGGCCGCAGTAGGATATATGTGCCTACAGGAGCGATAGCAGGAATAGACGCAATACGTAGTGTCAGGAATATTCTAGATTCCCTTACGCTTACCACCACTAAAAGTCCAAAGGCGCTTACTGGCGCGCCGTTCTTTGAGAAAAGCAAGATCAGCCTCGATACTATAACGAAGGTCACAGCAATCTATGAGGGCTCAGCGACAGAGGCTGTCAAGTTGTTCCCTGCAAATGTCAATGTGGCTGCAGTATTAAGTCTTGCAGGCATTGGTGCCGACAAAACCACGGTAAGGATAGTAGTAGATCCGCATGCAACTACTAACCAGCACGAAATTATGGCAACAGGCAGCTTTGGAGATATCAGAATAACTGTCAACAATGTGACAACTCCTGGAAATCCGAAGACCAGCTTTCTCGCTATACTTTCAGCAATCGAGTGCCTCCGCACGATATGTAACGATGGCATAAGGATAGGCTCATAACAGCAATTCTCTTCTTAGTTTATATTGGGCTAAGAGTTGAGCAATCCCGAACATGAGCTACGGAGGAAGAAACGATGACTTCGGTCCAAAGCCTGTGGAAGCAGGTAAAGAATACGACGTACAGATAACCGAAATAAGCCGTAAAGGTGATGGGATTGCTAGGATACAAGGATTTGTTATCTTTGTCAAAGAGGGAAAGGTAGGTCAGAACGCAAAGATCCGGATTAGCCAGATCGGACCAAGGTTCGCCACGGCAGAAATCGTTGATGGCTCAACAGCTTCACCAAACGAATCAACAAGTTAAGTTACTGCGCTCTGACAAACGCACGCAGTGACGGTTTTTTTTCTTATCATTATTGTTCTTCTTCTTGTTCAACAGTTACCTTTTCTACTCTTCGAGGCCTCTTTATGCTCCCCTGCTCTAGCGTTCTTACTAGTGTATGCAAAATGCGCAATACAAGAATCACCAATCGATGAATTAAAGATTCTTTTTGTTTCTGACATATGTATTGGCGATAGCGGTTCGCAGCAAACTCTGAATATTCTGTCATGCTATTGCATATCTGCCTCTGTGATATAATGGTAACCAGCCCAAAGAAATTTAGGTTGTTTTGTCGAATGGTTATATACAAACATCGATGCGGAACAATATAATCGCTGTTGTCGCGATTTGCTTTGTGACTGTAGGTGCATTGTGGGGCATAGGTAACCTCATGAGTCCCAACCCAGGAGGTACCCTACCTGTAGAGGGTATACTCCTCATAGCGCAGAGAAGCACATTTAACGATACCAATCCTAATGTATACGTCGTTGTAAATATTCCAGCCAAGCTGGTTGTCCGAAATAGCGATGCTGTAACCCATGACCTAAAAGTTGATGCTACTTCAATTGGCGGAATAACTCCCATAAATACCGCTCCGCTGCGGGGGGGCCAGGACTTTCTCACAGCAATTGTAGCCTCAAAGCCAGGTATCTACGAATATTATTGTTCTTATCATCCGGAGATGCGGGGTCACATTGTCGCTCAATAATACCAAGGAGACATATTAAAAAATTTGCCGCATGCGAGTCATAATCGACCGCAGTTACTTTGTATCGGGCTTCCCCCCTTACCTTTGATCATTAAAACGGCATTGGAGACTCGTTGAACTGTAATAATTTTTTCAATGCTTTGCAAGCTACCATCATGTTCTCAGGTTAAACATTTAATACCATAAAATATTAAAGGTCGCAGTCTCCTAGACATAGAGAACTCAACATTTTGTCCCACTAGCTAGATGTCCCAGAAATCTTCACTATCGTGAGTACATCTTCATCCAATAGCTTGTGATCTAGACCTACCTTTTGGCCGGCGAATTTTGCACTCCTGCCCCATACAAGCCCGTAACGGAAGTTCTTGGCCATGTTTCGGTGAATCTTGTCGCACACATCCTGTATAGTTGCCCCTTTCTTTATGATGAGGGGCTCTTTGTAGTCTGTCTCGCCTCCTTTAGGCCGCATATAAATCCTTATGAATCCAAGCCTTTGGTATATCACTTCCTTTAGGACCTCGATATTAATACCTGAATCTGCTGAGACAGGGACAAAGTTATTATTCTCACTCCCTATCTTTGACTTGACCTCTTGGATAAAGCTTGGGTTTACGAGGTCTATCTTGTTCAACACTACAACCGATGGTACGTATATGCGATTGCCATTGAGCGCATCTATCAGCTGGTCATCGGTTAGGTCGGGTTCTCTTATTATAAGTCGCCCATTATGTAAGCCGTAAAGTCTCATTATCTCTTTTATCAGCCTCTCAGATGCCTTGACGGGCACTTGGGCATTGATTGATATCCCACCGATTGACGTCTTTTCAACGACTATATTCGGAGGCTGCTCGTCTAATCTGACACCAGCTTCAGCGAGTTCTTTTTTTAGCACAGCCAAGTGGTGCGGCTGAAAGACGTCAAGCACTATCAGTACAAGGTCTGCACCGCGAGCTACGGATAGTACACGCTTGCCAAATCCCTTGCCGCCTGAAGCTCCCTCTATGATTCCCGGCAGGTCAAGCACCTGTATCTTTGCTCCTCTGTAGTGTAGCATGCCAGGAACGGCCGTGAGGGTTGTAAACTGATAGGATGCTACACGTGACCTGGCGTTTGTAAGACTATTGAGGAGCGTCGATTTGCCCACGCTTGGTAAGCCAATAAGCACCACGGTAGCATCTCCCGCCTTTCTGACATCAAAGCCAACATTTTCACCGCCGGTATGCATCGTCTTGCCATGTACATTTTCCTGCATCTCCCGCTTGAGGCGTGCTATCTTGGCCTTGAGCAGACCGATGTGGAACTCCGTAGCCTTATTGATCTGGGTCCTATGTATCTGATCCTGTATCTCCTTAATTTTTTCGGGGATGCCCATTGCTGGAGGACATTATCATTGACTATATGGCGATAAAAATTTTGTCAGCTAAACCTTTGCTGTGCATGGCTCTGGTCCACCCAAGGCATAGATAAAAAAGAGTGTATCGCGTAGAATAGTAGCAATCGCATTTGCACAAGTCTAAAATTGTTTTTTCTGACGTGTTGTTCTGCTAGTATTGCTAGTTTGTTTAATGACTGAGCATAGGTCTGAGAGCAAGCATATAATTAGGTTCATACAGAAAATATACACTTAGTTCAAGTGTCCGCGCAACTAAGAATCCAATTCCAACGTCGGTTCCAAAGTTTCATTTATATTCTGTACATTATTGAGACTGTCAGGGCTCCGGTGGTGTAGTCCGGTTAAGCATCTCGCCCTCTCAAGGCGAAGATCACGGGTTCAAACCGCTGTGAGGTCATCTCTTCCAGTGGGGATATATCCCGTCCGGAGCACCTTTTTTGACGATTATCGTGCAAGAAGCTTAGGCTTGATCTTACAACCATCCTTGTACTAACATAATAATACTTTTCAATCCGAAATAGAGCTTAATGGGAAAGAAATGCTTAGAAATAGCTGGACCTAACGTCGACAAAAACATCGGAGTGCTACATAGGGCCTATGCATTTGAGATGCAGAGGTCGCACTATTTTCAATATGTAGCTAACAATATAGAGGGATTAGGAGTCTTGTTCTAAGACTTTTTTGGACAACGTGCAAAGGAGGAGCAAGGGCACGCAGCCGAGATTAACGGCAGGTTGATGGAACTTGGAACAAACCCAACAGACGATCCTGCTTCGTGGGATAGGGAAAGTGGAATAGGAAAGACTGAATCTAAGAAATATCTTTCACTTAGGAGCGCGCTTGAGGGGGCTCTAGAGTTCGAAAGGTTTGGAATAGGACTTTATAACGATCTCGCAGGCCCCACAAAAGACAAGGATCACGCAACATATCAGCTAGCACTCAAAATACTAACGGACTAGCTTGAAGTCGAGTAAACCTTCGAAGATATTTTGGCAAGACTCGAAATAAGGGATGCAAGAGGGAGTCCTCTTCCTATGCTCAGACTAGTCAGACTACATAGACTCGGCAGTCCGGTAGATCTCTTCATTTTGTCTGCCACTTCTGGCAGATAATAGGGGGACTGTTACGTCGTCATCGTCAGTATGCAGCCTTAACGTACTAAAGAGCGAGCATATACAAAATCCTATCTCTTGAATGGCAAGTATATACAAAAGCCGGCGCTTGCATGCCTAGCATACAATTCCACTAGAAGCCAATGTGCTCGAATCCAAAGTGAGTGGTCTTCATAATGTACCAGTGGTTATTAAAACACCTACCAGAAAACAACCCTTCGTCACCGTCATAATTTGTTTGGCAACCACTCTGTTTCCGGTCCCCAAGAAAAATTCTCATTTATATTGCTTTATTCTCTTGTATCTTTTTCGTCCTTTTTTTTGCTGGTTTAGTTCCGCTGCGACTAATATTACTAGTACTCTTGAGCACTTTCATTATCTTGTCCCGGATTTTGTTCATATTGGCCTTGGGCATCGCAGAAATGCACAAGACACCGTCTCCATGTGGAAACGTCATGAGCGTAACCTTTTCATGCTCAGTTAGGCTATAGCGCACCATTCCAAGCCTATCACTATACGATTCGAGCAATGTGAGGTTGGAAAGTGAGTGGATGTACATCTGCTGCTCGTCAGTCCCATTGAGCAGTGGTTCCACTCCCTGCTTGAATCCGCCTTCAATGACTTCGCCCCTATTATTGACGATGCCTACAAAGCGTATGGCGCGGTCAAGCTTGATAATTCTCTCGCAGAGACCAGGCTCCTGCATGTATAGTTATTGTTCTCAGGAATATAAATCGCTTACAGCTTGTTCTTATTGTTATCATTATAATTATAATTGATGTCTCTTCGTCTCTACAAGACGCGTTTCCATAGAATGGCCCTTCCTAATATGCATAAAAAAATGCAGCCGCATTAGTACGTTTATGTTAGCATCTGTAAAGTACTTAGTTGAATATCTGGCAAGCACCATTTTGCAGTCAGAGCAGTAAATTTCTTTGAATATCATGCTGTTATCATTATATGTATTCTCTATATATTCACCGATTTTTATAGACTCTTTAGACCGGCATAATTGTTGATGATATTGTCGGTAAAGCGTATCGTGGCTGCCTTGTAGTAAATGACTTCGCCTCTTCTCTCTATTACCGCCACCACTGCTTCCTTGCCCATCTTTTGTATTTGGCCGACAGTAGATGCAAACTGTTTGGCGGTAGTATTGGTCCCCTCTTTTATGCCAAAGACGACGTATTTAGCAGGCTTCTTCTCGTATTCGCCTCGCTCATACACACGGAAGTCATTTCCAAAACCAAATCCCTCCTTAGCAACATAGCCCCTGCTTCGGAGGTCGCGATAAACAAGAAATTCGCTCATGACGCTCTTGTTGTGTTTTAGTAAGAGCTCAAATAGCGAATTGAAGTCGATCCAAGACTTATTCTTGAGCTTCAGGCGCTTTGTGTGAAATAAGTATAGTGACTCGTATGGCTTGAGTATGTATTCATCATCTTCTTTCTCTCCAAAACCTTTGGTACGCAATTCATCTTGGAAGCGAGTATCGACAATCACTATCTTGCCATTGCCTGCCATGTGCGCCTCTATTATTGAGGGTTGCACTTCTGGTCCTGCTGTGGTTGTTGTTGTTGTTGTTGTTGTTGTTGCTGCTTCTGCTTCGTTTGACTTCTCCGAGAAACGTTGTGAACTGGACTCAGATTGCGATGACGACATCAATGCTATCATGTAAGGGTGATTAATTAACTAAACTAGCGGCTAAATTCGGCGCTATTGTAAGGAAGACATAACGATTAAATCACAGCAAACGTAACAGCTGATCGCTAACCAATATTTGGTGTATTGAGATATGAAGGGTGTTAATTACCGAGAAACCCGTGGTATGCCGTTTGTAAGGCGAGAATACATTGCTGGCAAGCCGCAAATGAAAATCGCAAGATTTTCTTCTGGGCTCGCAGCAGACAATTATGATTACAAGATCGAACTTATAGCAACGGAAAAGCTCCAGATACGCCACAATGCCCTTGAAGCTGCCAGGCTTGCAGCTAACAAGAGGATGGCACAAGCAGGTGAGACGAGCTTCTTTTCCATCTTGCGCGTTTATCCTCACGTTCTCCTCAGAGAAAACAAAATGATTGCAACTGCAGGAGCAGACCGGCTTCAGGAGGGGATGAGGAGGGCTTTTGGTAAGTCTACTGGTCTTGCTGCACGGATCAGACCAGGTCAAGTCATCTTTGAAGCTTACATCACGGCTTCAAATCTAGAACTTGCACAGGACGGATTTAAGATGGCAGCAAGCAAGATCGGCAGGCCAACAATAACTAGGATAACGCCGCTAAAGGAAAAAGCAATGACAACCACTGAAGATTAGATTAGATCAATTCAAGTTTTCTCAGGCAAGGTCTGTATGTTTCAGAATTGCAGACGCTTGCTTTACCATCTCTACTCTCGCAGATAAGCGCAGTAATATTATCTGCTACCAATATTATAGCCTTGGCTATCGATGAAGCAGGATTTGCTAGCACCAATAAAGAAAACCAGCGTTTTCCCCTGGTCGCTTGAGGGGCGGGTCAGAAATGTGCATGAATTGCCACGAACCTTTCGCGCAGCGAAAGTGCCACTGTGGCTGCCATTATTACTCACAAAAAAATGTTCTGCTGTTTATTTATTAATGTTCGAAATGCGCAATATATCTCGGGACAGGCAAGCATGTGTCCGGTAGTGGCGACTCGGCAGGACGACAACGCCCGTCTATGTCACGCTACATAATAAAGAAACACGAACAAATAACATGGAGCTGCTTCATTTTCGACCGCAGGCAGAGTCGATTGACTGCAAGGACAACATCTCGAACACAATTCTCATGTGAACCGATACAAAATAGATTTGTATTTAATGTGGCGATAAGAATGAAGGCAACAACTCGCTTATTTTAACATTTTTCGAATATAGAAAATAGAATGTATTTGACAGGAGATACAAATTTTTGCTAGATGCAATCCTGCCGAGAATTAAAATTGCTAAATAGTTTTTGAGCCTACCTTCAATGTGCCCAGTGATCCTTCAAGTTGGACCGATCTTATCGGTGAGTCAGTACATACCAGTGACGATCAAGACATAGGAGACATCGAAGCAGTAAGCCGCAATTTCATTGTGGTAAAGAAGGGGCTTGTCAAAATCCATAGGTATTACATCCCTCTTCATAGGGTTGAAGGTTGGGATGGCAAGGTAGTATGGCTAAAAATCCCAGAAGAAGCAACAAAGACCCGTTATGAGAGGGACGTGTCACCAGACCCCTACAACTATCACTACAGCAGCGCACCTACCGTCGATCCATCACACGTCGTTCAAAGGTTTCAGATCAATATGCCTAAAATCCCGCCGAGAGCTATAGATGAAAGACCATTTGTTGTTGCACAAGAACCCTCCGAAAACGAGGAGCGCGTCCTCCTATGTAGCCTCTGCAATGCAAGCTTTAGGAATGATGATGAGTTGAGCAGCCATATAGAGTCAAAGAACTAGGCACCAAGCTTCAGACAAGAGATAAAAACCACTAATAAAGGAATCAAATTTCAGCTTTTAGACGTATTGCAGCTATTGAAGACCACAGATTCAAAATGGGGGCCTTGAAATAGAGAGGAACAGAATAGCTTCTATTAATTTTTATCCTAGCAAGATAGGGATGAGAGAAAGGGAAAACATGCGACTCTACTTTCGTAATTTGCAATACAATCATAGATCTTTTTAGTTTTAGCTTTATCCCACAAACTAACCGGTATACATAAACCGACTTATGATAAAGAATTACTTATGGCCGACTGGTCCTGCATGGTTCCTTCTGTCGCCGAAAATCGCGCCGAATTTTCTTGATGTTTCTGATTTTTGCTGTGGGTAGGAGTGTGGTATTGAAGATATTCTTGCTATTGCAGGGATCTGAGAGCGGATTGACATTTCTATCATAACAAGTAATAGTTCTACGTCGGCAAGCTTCTTGTTACCGTCAATCTCAAGATGTACTTCAGCTTGCGCCATTGCTCCTGCCGGACGCAGTAGCACTGATTTGACTCTGACATTTTCTTCCTTGAATTTTTCTTCTACTATCCGCTTCACCAGCTCTGTCAATTTCGGATTTTGCCATGAGTCCACCAAAATGAGCGAGGACTGTCTGAGAGAAATGTATGACACGGAAAATATATATCCTGCGATAATCATGCCTCCTATCGCATCCATCTGCAGAAAACCAAACTGCGATGCAATAAGCACGCTGAAAAAACCAATAATGGATGCAGAGCCATCTTTTATGGAATTTTTGGCATCTGTCTTTAGTGACAAGAGGTTGTATTTGTTGGCTATTGAATTCATCTGAAATGCTCTATGAAGTGAAATAGCGCCTGCGGAAGCTAGTACGATCATTGTCAATATTGGTTGCTTAATCTCCCTTGGCTGGATTAGCGCCTCAAATGAATGATAAAAGATGAATATCCCTATCCCAATCATACCTATAGCTGCAATGAGAGCAGCAAAACTTTCGACCTTGTGGTAACCAAAGGGGAATTTCCTGTCTGCAGGCCTATGTGCGATACGTAACCCGATAAACACTATGAAAGATATCATTGCATCTGAAAGTGAGTCAATACCATCTGCTGTCGCAACGACACTGTTGCTTATTTGGCCCATTGAGATCTCTGCAATTCCTATGCTGAGCAACGTTACAATGGAAATCTTGGCAATCTTCTGTCCTGCAATAAGGCCTTCGTTGACAAGGTCGGCCGGCTTCCCGGCTGAGGGCTTGCTGCTACTCACGATAATACTACTCTATGGTTATAGGCCATCATATTTAACATTTCAAACCGATCTTAACAGCAATAACGAAAAAGCACAATGATTCGGCCTGGGTGACTGGCCTTTGTAATAGTGTTTTCGCTCTCTCTTTTGTCCTCCTGCATTATAAAAATAAATAAACCTTAACCATTCTACCAACTATTCATTTGCATCTGAGAACTCTTACCGATTTGGAAGACTCACAATTTGATGGCAAGAGGGTGCTTGTCAGGGTTGATTTTAATGTCACTATAAGTAATGGCACAATAGGCGAGGATTATAGAATCCGAATGTCTCTTCCTACTATCGAATATCTAGCAAAACGGGGAGCTAAGGTCATACTGGCTTCGCATCTTGGGAGGCCTGAAGGGCGTGACTACAAATATTCTATCGCACCGGTAGCCAAAAGGTTGACAGAGATCATTGGCAGATCAAGTGCCCCCATACGATTTGCGAGGGACTGTGTCGGTACAGAAATCGAGGGGTATATACACCAAATGAATAAAGGAGATATTCTCCTTCTTGAGAACCTCCGTTTTCACAAGGAAGAAGAATCAAACGACCCAGAGTTTAGCAAAAAGCTTTCTTCTCTTGCAGACATCTACGTCAACGATGCCTTCAGCACGTCTCATAGGAAGCATTCTTCGACTTATGGTGCCCCTTGGATGTTTGATATACGGCTGGCAGGCTTTAATCTGGCAAAGGAAGTAAAATACCTT
>JBKPNF010000018.1:0-1412 GCA_046732455.1 Thermoproteota archaeon
TCCTATGATTATAGCAGCGTGTTTGTTCCTCCTTGTAGCCCAGTATGTTAGGTCTAACAGCATCGCCGATGGTATCCATATAGGTACCGTAATGAAGTCGTAGGGATAGCCTAATGCGAACCATGCACCCTTGGCGACCCAAGTGTAGATGGTCATGATTGTGGCATAATATGTGGCAGTTCCTGGAACTCCTGTGAACAACATGTAGTATATCGCTCCCACGGCGAGCATTGTAGATTGAGAGATCGAAAACACCACAAATGATGTCCACGCCCAGTCTGTGTAGAAGATATAGTCCCCTGCATTGATCGTTAGCAGCGTGCTGTTGACAGCAACCACCACTATGAACAAGTAGTGCGTTGTACGTCTAAGCCAGACCATTATCTACCCAGAGATAGACGTAGTATATAAAATTTTATGTGAAGCAAACGACAAGGAATATCTGCATATATGCATCCGCATATTACTGCGCTAAGCTCTATAAGCCGCACACAGAATTTGCCGGTGTATCTGTGTTAATCTTCCTCCGGAAAAAGTCTTCTGTGAGGAGAAAATTAAAAACAAAAAGGAAGAAAAAAGGACACTTATGCTCTAACAGGCTTCTCGTGAGAAATCTTCCACATAAAGAAGAACCCCAGAGCCTCAATTACAGTCAGGACGCTAAGTGCATAAAGGCCACTAGGCAATGGATAAGCCCACGGATATACCGTGACCCCTACATAGACTCCGCCTGCAGTTGCAGCCCAAGTCAACGCGAATCCGATGATGAATATTCCATTCATATTTTCAACTCTACGGCCGATCATGCGTTCAACATCATCACGGCTTTCGCCTGCACCTGTTCTACGTCCACCACTTCCGTATCCCTTTGGTAGTGTCATTTGCTATACGATCAGAGTATAGCTTTTTAAATTTTGCTGTTAGGCATACAGTCACTTTTGACAAAAAAGAAATTGTCTTTTTTTAGAAAACAAAAAGGAGAGGGGTTAGGGTGTGCCCTTCGTGCCAAATAGACTACTACTGCTGCCTATACTAGAACCCTTAGCTCTCATTATTATGACTATGAAAGCTATTACAGCTGCTGAAACTACTGCTGCTGTGCCTATCGGGAATTCTGGAACAACTGCTACATTAAAGTCGGTGCTTTCGATTAGCTGTCCTACAGGCCGACTTCCAATAGAGTTCATCTGGACTGAAAGAATCTTTGGGCCTGTATTGTTGAATTTGACTTGCTGCGTAGCATTTCCAGTTTGTGCCTGTTGGTCATTAAATGCCTGTATGATCTGGCCGTTAGCATCCTTTACAGTAAAGTCATAAGCGACGTTATTTAGGGTGGAATTGCGTGCATCACGAAACTCAAGTCCGAAATTCACTATGCTGTTTGGTTGGATGTTGACAGGGTCCCATGTCAA
>JBKPNF010000019.1:0-5611 GCA_046732455.1 Thermoproteota archaeon
GTTTCTAACTTTAAAACTCCAGAGCAATATTTCACAAGTGAAGTTTTGCCAATGTTGACAAGAAATCTGAATGGATACACTGTTGACTCGGCAGAGCCCGTTTACGCTTCGGTATATGGCGGTGACAATTCCACTGATCTGGCACCTACCTATAACGTAGATTACAGTTTTAAGGTCGAAAATAAGAAAATTTCGGGAATGGAGATGATATTTACGCGTAATTACACCTCGCCCGCCAGTGATACTGGCATTTGGAATGGCTTTATAGTTGGAATCGAGTCTTCAGAAAATAATTTTGACAGAGCATTCCAGCAGGCGGCAGTAACTCTATTGAATTTACAGTTTGAAGAACCGTGGCTTAATAGCGAAAGGAATGTACTGCTTGAAAACGCAAACACAAGTCAGGCGCTTGACGCAGTTCCGGAATTGATGGCAAATAATACACTAGATGACTTTTACATCATTGTTCCGACAGCGGCCCACCAGATGGTAAGGTCTTATAACAATAGTATGGTAGCAGACTACCTCGATAAAGATAGCGGCAAGGAATTGCATCTGCCGCTATTTCCTGAGTTGCAGCATTGGTACCTTAATGACAATCAGCTTGTCGGCGGAGATCTCAGAAGGGACCTGATGAATGCAAGCTCACTTGAGCCTCTGTTCTAGCAAGACTTATACAGACATCCTTATTCTATCCATAGCACGATGCTAACATAGTGGGGTCGTAGCGAAGCCAGGCATCGCAACGGGCTCCAGATCTAATAGAAGGGCTAAATTAGCAGTAGAAAAGAAGAAGAAACCCGTGGGTCAAGGGTTCAATTGATAGTGGCAATAACCGCATCAGGACAGATCCCTTCGGCCCCACTAATTTGACACCGACCGACCGTGCTATGTTCTTATAGGGGCCAAATTGCCTTTTTTTAGGTGGAATGGATCGACGATAATGGCGCATTTTGTAGCTACTATTACTTAGTGGAAGGAAACCTAATTCGCCACGAGGGGCAGGCGGTTTTTTGCTTAATTCAACTATGTTCAGGTTGTTTCAGATAATATTGCAGGATCTCATTTGCATGCAGTTTCAAGACATATGGGAAAATACAGTTTATTGGTTGGTGGGTATCATGCGGAATATCCTCTTCGACACTTTCTCTATTTCAAGTTCTGGCATTCACTCACCTTTTACTCTGATAAAATTCTTATCTATGGATGTCAAAGGGCTCTATCAAGTGTGAGCCGATCGAGAAAACGCATCTCAACAGAAACACAAGGATTCGGAGTTTCAAAGAGGGAAGATCATGATTCCTCAAGATTCTATAGCCGTAAACTTTACAGACAGAACAACACAAATAATGGAGAAAGTAATGGTGATGGTAAATATGGAGAAAGTCTTATAGAGCCACAAAACATAAACAAACTGTTTTGTAAGAGTAGTGAAAAGATGACCGAGCTACCTGAATATAGTGTTCACCTCATGGTTACCTCTCCCCCGTACAATGTTGGAAAGGATTACGATCAAGATTTAAGCCTAAAAGAATATCGAAGCCTACTGAAGCAAGTCTTTAAAGAGAGTTTTCGAGTTTTAGTATATGGTGGGAGAGCATGCATCAATGTTGCAAATTTAGGTAGAAAACCGTACATTCCATTACATAGCTACATAATTGAAGATATGCATGAATTAGGTTTTCTTATGCGTGGCGAGATAATTTGGAACAAGGCTGCAAGCTCTGGAGTTTCGACCGCTTGGGGCAGTTGGCAATCTGCATCTAATCCGACCTTGAGAGATGTCCATGAATATGTGCTAATCTTCTCTAAAGGAAGTTTTTCTCGCAGCTCGCATAACAAAGAAAATACTATAACAAAAAGCGAATTTCTTACATTTACAAAGAGCACTTGGGATTTTCCTACAGAATCTGCAACTCGCGTTAACCATCCAGCTCCTTTTCCTATTGAGCTCCCATACCGTTGCATACAGCTTTATACATTCAAAGGTGAAGTTGTACTCGATCCATTTTGCGGTATAGGTTCCACATGTATTGCCGCCATAAAAAGTGGAAGGCAGTTTGTAGGATATGATGTAAACAAAGAATATGTTGAAATAGCAAATAGAAGAATTAATCAATTGCTACTACATTAGATCTGTTGATTCTCTAACTAATGGTGTAGTCATTTTTTGTACATCTCATATTTTTCAGTTGACCAAGCTCTTGATTATTGCACTTAGAGAAAACAAGATCAAAAATCTGACTTGACAAATGAAGTAATTTTAGTATAGTCTGGAAGAGAGAGGCTTTTGGAGTTTGGCAAGGCAATGCACCAGTTAAAAAGGGTCAATAACATTCGGACTATCATCAGCGCGCGAACAATTGTACTACAATATCAAGAAGTAGCTGATCCTCTTTAGATTTCTGCGAAATAATAAGAACAGAAAGGTAAAAAAGAGCCCTCCTTTGAGTTAAGAACGGTATATACATGCCCATTACAGATGCAGCAAAGAAACAGATTGCACAGCAGCGCAGATTGTTCTTCAAGATCTGCTTCAAATGCGGAGCCAAGAATCCTATCTCTACCACAAGGTGCAGAAAGTGCCATGGCAGCCAAATGAGGCTAAAGAATAGGACGCTGGGAGCCAAGAAGTAATTAAAGCCTCAATCTCTTTTCGAGTATGTCATAACACAGTATGAGTTCCACTATAGGAATATAAGCAGTCTCAAAACCAAAATGATTCTATAGAAAAGTATTTGAAAGAAACGATTATCTATCAGCTGCATTAGTAGCTACACAAATGTTAGTTGTTACCGGTCGACTATTTTTTGTAAAGTTCAGAAAATCCTTTTGATGATTTCATGCTGCTCTGTCACCTGCTATCGTTGTGTCTAGTCTGAATAGTTCTCTGATAGATCAAAAAAGTGGATGGGGAGAGATTTGAACTCTCGACCACCTGTGTGTGAGACAGGTATCCTGACCAGACTAGACCACCCATCCGCCTTTTTGTGGTCTTGGCACGACGATAATTAATACTATGTCCCTTCATTGAAACCTTCAAGGTATGCCTTTTGTGGAGGCGACAAGGAGTCGATCTCTATGCTCATTGACTGGAGCTTGGCAAGTGCGATTTCCTGATCTTGACTCCTGTCGATATCGTATACTAACGGCTTCATTGTATCACCTTGCTGTGCTAGCTTGATTACTGCTAAGAACTGGTTGGCAAAGCTCATATCCATGACCTCCGAAGGGTGGCCTTCTGCTGCAGCCAGGTTAACAAGGCGACCCTCTCCGAGCAGGTATATTCTATTGCCATTCTTGAGCACATACTGCATTATGTTTTCACTAATCTTATTTTGGCGTACAGTTTGTTTTTCAATCGCTGGTATCGAAATTTCAACATTAAAATGACCCGCATTTGCCAAAATTGCACCTTCTTTCATATTGGCAATGTCCTTGTCAATAATAACATCCTTGCAACCTGTTGTAGTGATGAAAATATCGCCTATTTCAGCTGCCTTTTGCATCTTGGCTACAGAATAGCCGTCCATCTTGGCCTTGAGGGCAGCTATTGGATCAACCTCTGTAACAATGACATTGGCACCAAGGCCTGCCGCACGCCGGGAAATGCCTTTGCCTACGTGGCCATAGCCAGCAACAACCACATTCTTACCGGAGATTAGAACGTTGGTTGCGCGTATTATACCATCCAAAGCTGATTGGCCAGTTCCATAAATGTTGTCAAAGTCGTGCTTTGTTTCAGCGTCATTAACAGCAATAATTGGATACATCAGCTTGCCCGCCTTTTGCATAGCCCTCAACCTGATGACGCCAGTGGTCGTTTCTTCAGTGCCTCCCCTTATTGAGTTAGAATTTTTCTTGTGCATTTCAACAGTCAGATCTGCGCCGTCGTCAATGGTAATGTTTGGTTCGATCCTCATGGCAGAACGGATATCATCATAATATTCCTGCTGCGTCACGCCTCTGCTTGCAAATATCGAAATAGCTTCATCCTGAGCTAGGGAAGCAGCAACGTCATCCTGTGTGCTCAATGGATTGCAGCCACACCACGACAGCTCGGCGCCAGCAGCCTTGAGAGTCCTAACAAGGACTCCAGTTTCCTTTGTAACATGTAAACAACCCGCAACCCTTGTCCCTTTGAGAGGTTTGGTCTTTTCATATTTCTGACTCAGCGCAACCAGTACAGGCATGTGAGCTTCTGCCCAGTCGATACGATTCTTGCCTTCTTTGGCAAGTGTAGAATCTTTGATGCGAAATTCCATTCAATTTTGAGAATATTCGTGCCATATATTAGTTCTACAGCAGGAGTCCTCTTGAACGCATTATCTGGGCCACATGATCATCAGAGACCGGTCCAAACTCTTCATAAAACTGTCCCACTGATCCGAAATCGTGAGGCCTGTGCAGTACAATAACAGAGTCAGATTCCTGTTCTAGCACCTCCACAGATTGAGAGGGCGCGACGGGAACCGCAATAGTAATGCTTGATGGGTGATACTTTCTTGCCCATCTCGCAGATGCTATGACTGTAGCACCTGTGGCAATGCCATCATCAACTAAAATGACGTTTTTGCCTGCAATCTTATAATTAACATCCTGCCTTCTATATGCTGTAGATCTGCGCCTGATTTCTGCGGCCTGACGTACCCTTTCGCCTTCAATATAGTCCTGTGGTATTCGCAGCGCATTTACGATGTATCTATTAATGTATGAAGTGCCATCCTCCATCACTGCCCCTATCGCAAGCTCTTCATTTTCCGGCGCGCCTAGCTTTCTTGGTATCACAATGTCAAAGTCTGCGGCAAGCTTCTTGGCTACAATATCCGCCAGTACGACGCCTCCGCGCGGAATGCCTAGTACTATCGCAGGGGTATACCCATTCTCCGCCAGCCTTTCTGCAAGGAGATTACCAGCATCAATCCTATCGCGGAACTTCATGTAACGATTTATCCTCTTACTGTTTTAAGTCTTAGTTGTTATAGGCATTTGCAATAGCAGGAAATGGCAGGAACACTTTTAATATCTTGAGCGTTCGTCATTATCGAAACCCTCTAAGCTCGTCTCCATACTCTTCTGCTTGGGAAAGAATGCAAAAAAAGGTTCAATTTGTCTATTTGCCCTTAAGGCTTAACTTCTGGTAATTAAACCTCTACAGAGATGGCCTCAGCAGCTTTTAAGGGTATATATTATGAAGCGCTATGTGATTCTATCAAGACGGTTAACAGCACACCTGCAGTTTAGATTGAGAATCAACACAAGTAGATTTGTCACAATTATTACCACAGCAAATGGAACATCGAGTATGCAGGTGTAGATCTGGTACCTTTGTTTCACTTTTGATTTGATCTTTTTCTTATCATATCATCAAACATCTATCTACGAAAACTATAATTCAGACCATGATTGCTCAGGCCTGTGCGCAAGCTACAGATTGCTGTGATTGGCTACAACAAGGACAGGTGTACCAATATCGCAAGCAAGATGGCATATGAAGTGGGCAAGGAAATTGCATATGCTGGTGCAGTGCTGATCTGTGGAGGGCTTGGAGGTGTAATGGAATCTGCATGCAAGGGAGCAAAAGAGAACGGCGGCACTACAGTTGGGATAA
>JBKPNF010000020.1:0-6724 GCA_046732455.1 Thermoproteota archaeon
GATGAGAACCATACAGATGATGATTTTGACAAGGCTGAAGAAAGTGTCATGGGCCATGACTCACGATCTACTGATCACTCCTTTACAAGTGAGAGGGGGAAGAAAGAGGTATTTACAGGCGATAAGCAATCTGCAAGACCCGGTCAACCAACAAAGCCAAAATATGTACAAGCAAAATCAATGCTGAAATCTTTGGGTCCTGGAGTAATAACCGGTGCTTCAGATGATGACCCCTCAGGGATAGCAACTTTTGCTCAAGCTGGTGCACAGTTTGGCTTTGGGGTGCTTTGGTTAGCGATTTTCCAATACCCTATCATGGCGGCCATTCAAGAAATGAGCGCACGAATAGGGCTTGTTACTGGCAAAGGGATTGCGGCTGTCATGAAGAGCAAATATTCAAACAGGGTATTGTATCCACTTGCAAGTCTTCTTCTTATTGCCAACACCATAAACATTGGTGCAGACATTGGAGCCATGTCCGCGTCTGTTAGATTATTACTTCCACAGATTCCATTCCTTTGGGTAAGCATTGCATTTGCAACCTTTATGGTAATATCAGAAATCTTGATCCCTTATAATAGATACACAAAGATTTTGCGTTATCTCACCGTGTCACTATTTGCCTATATTGCCACGGCGGTAATTGTTGGAGGCAATTGGCAACAAATTCTAACTGCAACCATAACCCCTCATATTGAGTTCAATTCTGGTTTTGCAATGATATTTGTGGCAATCTTTGGCACGACAACTTCGCCATATCTCGTTTTCTGGCAGGCTTCTGAAGAAGCAGAGGAAGATGTTATGAAGCACAAAATTAAGGATATCGGAAAGGGCAGACCGAAGATATCAACAAAAGAACTGTCTCTTATGAGAACTGACATTCTCATTGGAATGGCGTTCTCTCATCTTATTATGTGGTCTATTATTCTGACAACAGCTGGAAGTCTCCATACCAATGGTGTAACAAACATAGAAACTGCGGATCAGGCTGCAGAAGCACTAAAACCGCTTGTAAAGACATTTCCTTATGCCGGTGAAATGGCTCGGGCAATATTTGCCATTGGAATAATAGGCACAGGCCTTCTTGCAGTACCGGTATTGGCAGGATCCTGTGCATATGTTTTAGCGGATGCCTTTGGGTGGAAAGAGGGATTAGGAAAAAAATTCAACCAGGCAAAAGCATTCTACTTGGTGATAGCTGCTTCAACCATCGTTGGATTGGGGATTAACTTTGCCCATATAGATCCAGTCAAGGCATTAATTTATACTGCTGTAATAAATGGTGTAGTTGCAGTTCCAATTTTGTTTGCCATGATGAAAATTGCTAATGACAAAAAGATACTTGGCAACAGAACGAATAGAAGGCTTTCAAATGTTATTGGATGGATAACAGTCTTTATCATGGGAATTTCTGCATTAATAATGGGAATCAGTTGGTTATTTTAAGGTCATTCTTTTCGATAATAGAGGCGACTGCTAATGGATCGTAAAATTACATAATAGACTTGTTGTGTTGCCGCCTGTATCATTTATTTCTTATTGTTTGGATGTGCTTTTATCCAATGCTAAGGGAAATTCTCTAAAACCCAAAATTCTTAGAGCACGCAGAGTATGGCAATTATCTCGAGTTATTAGATTTTGACCTGTGGGTGGAAGGTGGCATTAACTCAAGCGTTATTTTCTGGTCCTATTTATTCGTGAAGACATCATATTCGTTGTCTGATCAGATGTGTAGTACTCGCTCATACCGAAAGTTCTGGACAGCTTTGTTATAATTTAGAGCATGGATCCTGGAGAAAAAGCGGTATTGAAAATAGAAAGATGACCCGACCAGCTTTCGAAGGCATGTGGCTTTCCCTTCAAGACAGCTTCTGCAGGTTCCAGGCAGCCCCGTGGTTTGCCCCTGTCGCAATGTGTTAGGAAGGGTGGCGGTCAACCCTTTCGGAGTGACCGTGTACCTGCTTCCGCACTACGACAGCCATTCCAGCCCCATGGGCACAGCAGGCCTTTACCTGCTGGGCAGATCTGGATGGTGGATCAGCCCTCTTTTTCGGCTGGTCGGAGCCTTATTCTCGGCACACATCTATTAATGCTTTTGTTGAAAAATTTCTCAATAGGAATCTGCTTTTTCTTGGGAAATCACCTGCACGAATACAGTAATCCGGGTTTCTAACAGACAATAACATCAATAAATTGAAGAATAGGATGCCGAGTCAAGACCTTGTGAAAATCCTGTGTTAAACCCTTTGAATTGCCATCTTTTTAAAAGTTGAACCATGAACCGTGATTATACTCAGAAGACTTATTGTATTTTTTCACAGGGATACGCCTAGATTGTTGCTGAAATGTCAATGGTTTTTCCAGATGAATAGATATAGCAACTGCAGGGGACTTGGCCGGCTTGCTTCCTATGCCACATCTGGGACAGCGGTAGAGATCGCTGTGGTTAATGATAGAAGAAAGAAGGCTATACACCGGTAGGTCTTCGGGCGCCTGCTATCGGTATTGAGAAAAGATTATCTCGAAAGGTTCTCCTAACACACAGGAGAAGGGTCAATAGTCCTTGCTGGAAAATTAACACGATAACTCATCAAGTTATCGAAGCAGAAAAAAGTGATGAGGAAATGGGCCCTCATTGAGAGGCCCTAACAATCCGTCCTTGGACGCACATCGCTATTTCTTTTTGACGTAATCAATGCAGTCAGCCCTGCCAAGAAGGATGTAGGAGCTCGTGAATGTGGAATAAACTCCATCCAGCCCTGCAACACTTTTGATCGGGCGGGTGGTATCAAAACCAAAGGGTGTGGGCATGTAAGCGAGCTGAGAGTAACAATATGGATTGTATTTGAACCATCGTCGCACACGAGGCCCCAGCGGATAAAATATCAGGTTCACCTTTTGGTAGTTGTGGAGGAGGAGCAAAATGAGCCACTCAGGCTCAAAAACCCTCAGTGGATCCCAGACTAGAATGCGTCATGTGGATGCAGCACAGGAAGAGCTCAAAGCCCTTCAATAAGCTTGTTGCAAAGGATGATGAACTTCAGCAATTTTTTTATAATAAAATCTCAAGAGAAAAGAAAGGCAACATGACACTGGACGCATTTGACGCTCTAATGGCGATACAAGGTGTTATTAATGAAGTCTGAGGAGGAAATTATATTGTATTACTATGGATAGCAAAGAAGCCGAAAGAGAAGAGATGAGAGAGGAAACACATGATATCGAAGACTCAGAGCAAGATGAATTAGATGAAGACAACCAAGAAGAAGAAGGAGAAGCAGAATAGGAATAAGAGAATCAAGATAATGACAATGAAAATGAAAAGGTTTTTGGAATGGCATTAGTTGCCACAACAAAAAGTCTGCGCTTAGGTAACAAATAAAAACTCAGAAAAAGCGGCCACCAGGGAATAAAGCAAAGTTATGTAAAGGTAGCTTCCAGTCCAGCATAGAAGGTCGTGTTATCGTTTGTGTTTTTCTCATATATCGTCTGAAGCACATCTCCATGTTCAACAATTTTGACTTGGCTCTTTAATCGAAAAATATCAATCCTTGCCCAATCCATATCATCAAGCCTTTCCTGAAAGCATTCCAACACGACATAATTTCCTTTAGCACTCATGCTCGCACACTTTAAAATCACTTGCTGGGATATTCTCTCGCCATCCTATCAAATTATTTGCGCCTGTCGATGGTGGAAGGAGGAGAAGAAGAATATTCTAGCTATGAGTGCGGCTGAGTAAAAGTCAAATAAAGCCCCCGACTTTTTACTGCTAAAATCCTTAGTCAGAAACACAGATTCCAAGTCTAGCTGCAGTCATTCCGATAAATGCAGTAAGAAGAGGTTAGACCGCGGGATTCAGATCGAAAATCGAGACTTACATGATTGCACTGTATGATCCAAACTGTAATAATTAATGTTCCGCTGTTCAGTGCAGAGGGTCTATTGTTTTTAGGTTCCTGATAGCTGCCTGCTCTTGAAACCATAACCCCTCATTTATATTGCTAGTCGACTAAGTGATATTGACTAATGTCATACGGAACAAGTTATGGAGGAGGCAACCGCTACGGTGGCGGCAGCTTCGGTCCAAAGCCTGTAGAAACAGGTAAAGAATACGATGTACAAATCACCGAGACCAGCAGACAAGGTGACGGCATAGCTAAAGTTCAAGGCTTTGTAATTTTTGTGAAGAATGCAAAAGTGGGACAGAATGTAAAGGTAAAGATCACAAACGTAGGTGCAAGATTCGCTACAGCTGAGCTAGCAGCATCCCAAGAAACGCAACCACAACCGCCACAGTAACAAAACTACAAAACGACAAAAAGTATTAGAAACATTGATCAGAAGATGTGGCAACTCCATGTAAAATGAAAGTACCACGTTTTTGTTTTTTCTAACTTTAAGATCTCAAATTTCCATCAAGGCAAGTAATCATGAAACGCTCGTTAATGGCGACATGAGACAGATTGTTCCGGAGTTATGATTTGTGCCCCTGGGTCGACCAACTCAAGAATTTTTTTGTCTAATGCTTGAAAGCTCATTTCATTTCTAACTGCCTGACAGAAACATGATATTGCCTTCATTAGCGTCCTCTTTATATAGGCGAATCACGTACTTGTAGTTATTAACGTATAATAAGTTTCAAGAAGTTAATTCTTCTTCTAACCCGTTATGGTAATGCAAACATCAATCCTATGTAACACGTGTAATGGTGGTCGTATGGTTACAGACCCCGAATCTGCCGAAGTAGTTTGTGGAAGTTGCGGCCTAGTCTCGCCAGATAAAGCAATGGAAAGCCGTCCAGAATGGACGACATTTGAATCAGATAATCGCAGCAGCAGTCGCCAAAGAGTCGGATTACCAAATTCCCTCGCAATTCATGATATGGGGCTGTCCACAGTTATTGGCAACCAAAATAAAGACTCATCTGGACACACATTGAATGCATATGTGAATTCTTCGATGCAAAGGTTAAGGACATGGGATGCAAGAAGCCGATCCAACATATCTGGACATAGAAATCTGATGCGAGCCTTCAATGAACTGGGTAGGCTAAAGGATAAACTTGGTCTAACGAATGCAATTGTGGAGAAGGCCGCCTACATATACAGAAAAGCCGAAGAGAAACAAATGATAAAGGGAAGATCCGTATCAGCCATCATAGCTGCGGCCATATACATGTCATGCAGGGAATTAGGTGCCCCAAAATCACTCCGTGAAATGACTGAGAGCAGCCAGGTTAAGCCAAAGGCGCTAACTCACTATTATAGACTGCTATCTCTAGAATTAGACATCAAGGTTCCACTAATAGAGCCCTCAAAGTATATCGCAAGGATAGCGAATAATGCAGAAATTAGTGAAAAGACTAAAAGAATTGCCGTTGCTACGATGGAAGAAATCACTAAAAATGAACTATCTGCTGGAAAGAATCCTGTAGGTTTAGCAGCAACAGTATTGTACCTGTCTTGTCTGGCAAGCAATGAGAATCGGACTCAGATGAACATCGCGGCTTCTGCGGGTGTAACAGAGGTAACCATTAGAAACAGGTTCAAAGACTTGAAGACAAAACATTGCTTGAGTGCGATGATGCGGGAGATGTTGCTGTAGATGCCAATGTTGATGTTAAAATGCAAAAACTGTGGAGAGGTATTTCCTGGTGTTTATGTGCCTGAAGATAGTACTGACAACTTCAAAACGACTGTCACAAGCTCTGACACCTCTCACACCTGTTCGAGAGGACACAAGAATGAATACATTGCAGAAGAATATATGGATTGGTCCTGAGTAATTGTCATCTCTCAATTTAAATGACAAATCAAGGATACCAGTGATTCTTGTCACTTATCCCGATGCCTTCGCTGTAGAAGAAGCAAAAAGCCTTGTAGACTCATCAGATCGCTCAATTGTTGGAGTATTTAGCCAAAAATATTTGAATCATTCAAAGTATGGAATTGGCTCAGGAAAAGCTGAGGAGATAAAGGAATTTGTTAGAGAATCTAAAGCAGAACAGATAGTTGTTGACGAGCACCTTACATCAAGACAAATACACAATCTTGAAAAGCTTACCGGAGTACAAGTAATCGATAGAGAACGGCTGATACTTGACATCTTTTACACACGGGCTACTACAACAGAGGCAAAACTGCAGATCGAACTGGCTGAAATCCAATACGAAATGCCCCGGGTCAGGGAAAATGCTAAGTTGAGTTCGGGGGGCGAGCGCGCTGGTAAAGGCGGGATGGGCGAATATGTAGTGGATGTAAAATTCCGCGATTTGAAAAGACGCATTTCGTTTATTAAAGAGAAATTGAATGATGCTCATCGAAAACGTGAATTGTATCATCAGCAGAGAATAAAGACTGGCATGCCAGTTGTTTCGCTGGTTGGCTATACGAGCTCCGGAAAAACTACTCTGTTCAACTTGCTAACGGGCGAACATAAGCAGACCTCCGATAACTTGTTTACGACGCTTTCCACAACTACTAGACTATTGAAAATGGATAATAGAGAAATATTGCTTACAGATACTGTCGGTTTTATCAGCAGGCTTCCCACATACATGATAAACGCATTCAAGTCAACACTAGAAGAATCACTTGCTGCCGACCTAATTTTGCTTCTGATTGATGCATCAGAGGATTTACAAGATGTAAGAATAAAGCATGCATCTGTCTCTTATACACATCTGACGCTGCCGACGATCCTCGGACTGTGTAGATCTCGG
>JBKPNF010000021.1:0-4984 GCA_046732455.1 Thermoproteota archaeon
GATCGAAGCTATGGAAAAAGGATGCAACTAAAGTGCAGAGATAACCTAAAGCAAAGCGCTAGATTCTCTTTGGAATTGAGGGGCTTCCTTGAGTCCTTTTCCATCTACAAAAACCATATTCTGATCTGATAGACGGACATCTTTTCAGAGGAAGAAGACAAAACTACTAAACTTGACCTTTACAAACTATTACATATGTATCGGCAAATAGATGATGATTGACCATCTGTTATTAGGAGGTGAAACCTCTAAAGCGCGTTACCTTGGTACAGTATTGCTACCCAAAGGCTTTTTACATTCCTCTGATCATACTTTGGAAATGTTCTTTTACATACCATTGCATACGCTAATTAAAACCTTCATCTGTGCTGTGGAAGCAAAAGAACCATCGATCCAACCTTCTCTCGGAACCCTCTGGGACCCAATTTATATTAATTGTGAATTCATGTGGGGGTAAATTTGCCAACGGAAATCTAAACGTGACAACAAGGAGTCATTAGAAACAACAATAAAAAATTCATTACTAGACTCTCAGTTCCCAATAATTCCGACACTATAGCCGTCAACTGATATATTCTACGGGCAACCACATTACTGATAACATTGGTTAGTACAATACAAAAGGCACACTTTCACTACCGCATCCTCAGGACATCCATACTCCATGATAGGAAGCCTTTTGCATGCTCACTGGCTCCAACCTTGGCATGCAATTTAGCATGTTCATTTTGTTATACTGCCTCTCCCAGAGCAGTTGCTAGAGGACAGAAGACCCAACAACTACGGCAGCAGCAGGAGCTTACTCTTGATGCTTTCAAGGAATTATGTCTAACGTTGCGCAACCGTGGAATTAGGCACGCAACCCTAACTGACGGCGAGCCCCTCCTAACTGAACAATCTCGCGAAAAGTGCAAAGTGGCCGCAGAAATCTTTGACCAAACTTGGATAGTAACAAATGGGACTTTTGGCTTCCCAAGGTTCAAAAATACCTTGTATATAGTGAGCCTTGACGGCGACGAGGAAACACACGACCATATCAGAGGTAAAGGGGTCTTTGCTAAGATAAGACAAAATATTTCATCTGGTGTTATTCCTGCAAATTGCTTTTGCAACACTACACTTAGCAAGCTTAACCATGCCAAAATTCAGAACATCGTTGAAGCAGCAAAGAACCTCGGAGCGAACGGAATCTGTTTTGCATGGTCTACTCCTATGAGTCCAAAGGATGTCTTATATCTATCGCATGAAGAACGCCAGAAGGATATCGATGAAATACAAAGGCTGAAGCGTCTCTTTTATGAAGACTACATATTAAACACGGACAAGGAGCTCGATCTAATGAGAACCAATCAATGGTCCAAGCGTTGCCCCACATGGTTTGTCGAGTCATACGATGCTTATGGTACGCGTAAGCCAACATGTGTTTTTGGCGAAGCAACATCGTTCATGTGCGAAAATTGTGGTTGTAACATCTACCCATCAATCTTGACTATCATTGAACGCCGAAAACCCTCTTTAATCAGTAAACTTGCTTTCAGCACTAGATAGGCATATACCAAATTGATGACCTGTCATGCACTAACGATAGCATGCCTACCAAACTATGAAATTATAATAACTCTAAGACGGGTAAATGAGCTCTCAATGACTATAACGTGTGACCATCTGGGTCGCATACTTCAGCTCAGTTGATTGAAGCTCTATTTCCAATCAAAGCTCAAACCCACTTGGACCTGAGCACCCGCCTATCATGTTTTGCAAGTATGTTTGTATCAGTAGCAGCAATACTTGCAATGAACGCTAGTGATAATAGAGAGCCAAATCTGTCCTGTATTCCACTGAACCTGCTAATTACATTACGTATTCAAAGATTTTTTTGGCAATTTATTTACTAACTAATACAACTTCTCCTCTTTGTTTAGTTCCTATTTCATAGGCATCATAGACATCCTTGATAAATATCATACCATGTGCCTCGTTTCCAGCATGCTGGCCAAGACTGTTTGATATATCATCAAGAATCTGATTCACTAAGGAGTCAGATACAATTGTTTCAACCTTTATCCTCTTTGCATAGTCAGGGGTAACCATTCTACCTGTCATATATGCCCGTACCATTTCCGGTAGAGCGTCTCGTTTAGTTCTTCCAGCACCATTTATTTCATAGAAGGCCATGCCACCGACATTGTGTTTCTTCAGAATTTCAGCAACTTGCTCAAGGTCATCTGTAGGAATAAGGATAGATATTTCTTTCACACCTAGTCATACTTTTACAGTTAAATAACCTTTCCTCAATAAACTTTGTAATTTTTTGCAAAAAAGACAGTCAATAAAGTATTTCATTTTTTAGTTTGATACTGTTCTTGTTTATGCCATAGGCCGTCAATTAATCCCTTCAAGTATGGCTATCCTTGCTGGTCGTATTATCAAGTCGAATCTGTCTCCCATCATGCCGAACCCATGCCAATGACAATCTATAATTAAGGCGGATTTGTGAATATAGGTGCAAGTTAATTTTTCATTTTGTACACATACTCATTGAGTCTCAATTTTGAAGGTTTTTCTCTCTCCCTCTGCGACTTCATTCTAACAATAACATAGTTCTCTATTGGGATTAGCCAGGCACACTTGGAAATAAATAAGAAGGTGCTATAAGAAATCATCGTTGATTAAATCGCAGTTCTTATATTTGACGACGATTGGATGGAAGTCAGGCAACCAGCACAGAATAGAGATATGGTTCGTAGAGCATAATGCAAGATATTATATAATATCTGAGCGACTTGATAGTGCTCATTGGGTTCAGAATATTAAACATAATCCAAAAATTTCATTTATCATAAACGAAAATGCCTTCAAAGGCAACGCACGAATAGTAGACCAAGAGAAAGAGCCTGGGTTGGCTGGGGAAGTTTCGAAATTAATGAATGCAAAATACAAATGGAGTCAAGGATTGATTGTCGAACTTGCGCAAATAAATTCAACGTAGCAAGTATTTCATTATGTCCAAATTACAAAGTTTTTTCTGCCGGCGCCCTCTGGGCCCTCGTTATTTTCTTAATCAATTGCACTTCACCTTGTTGTCTTCCATTGTCATTTACGTCAAGGGCAGGCCACAGCGTGGTAACGAGACCGTTAGTGACGTCCATATTTGCAGCGGTCTTTTTTGACTGGGCTACTGCTGTCCCGCCAATTGGGAATATTCGATAGTAGTAACTAAATAGTAAACTAATTAGAATCTTTAACCTCTATTTTGCTACTCTCTCTTTAATTAATTGGATGGACTTTACTCTTTCAAAATCATGAGACATCATTATATACCTCCATCACTAAATTCAAGATTTACACACGTCACTTCTGCAAGATTTTCAGGATCATTGGTCCCTGTTTCTGCGGCAACTATTCTCTCCACTATGCTCATTCTCCAGTCATTTGCAATAATTTTTTCTGGTCCAGTAATACCAAATGCCTCCGCTGCTGTTCCTGATTTTAATATAGCAGCTGTAGGAGACTGGGGATGTAGAACAGGCACAACGGCTACGGTCAATAACATCGATGGCAAGAATACGGAACTCACATTTGGTCTAGGTGATAATTCCTATGCTACAACAGCTGACTGTTGGTTTTCAAAAGTCGCCCCCATAGACAACCAGATGCATACCGCAATAGGAAATCATGAGGTTGATAACACCCAACTTCTAGCTCAATATTTGAATCACTATGCCAGCGATTTCAATGGTAAACAATATTACTCGTTTAACTATCAAAACATACACTTTGCAGTACTGGCAACTGACACAGATTACGCCATAGGTTCTGCACAGTACAACTTTGTTAATTCCGACCTTAAGAATGCGGCTTCTGATCCTAATGTTAAGTGGATAATAGTTATTTTCCATAGGCCCGTATATGTATCCCCGAATGAGGATAAAACTTCTGCAGCGGCTGCTTTTAGAAAGATATACCATCCAATACTTCAGCAGTATGGTGTAGACCTAGTATTAGCCGGACACTTGCATGACTATGAGCGATCCTACCCGTTGAAGTTTAACAGTGCCAACCCCAACAGTCCTATAATTGAGAGTACCAGTACCGGTACTTACAACGACCCTGTTGGCCAGGTTTTTGTTACAGTAGGAACTGGAGGACGAAGTATGTATACTTTTACTGGTAAAAGTCCTGCAATGGTCACTCAGATAGCTGACACATTTGGTTTTCTTAACATCGACATGTTAAATGACGGACAGACTTTGAAGGGAACATTCTATAAAAATGGTGGGAGTGCAGGGGATTCATTCACCATTGACAAAAGCCAAACCCCGCCTCCTCCATCCGGAGCATGCGATGCTGATTCAACTTCGAAGTATAGCTACGCTCCATGTCTGGTTTTGGATGGCACTAATAAGTATGATGTTACAAGCAGTACACAGAACAAACTTGCCACATTTTCAGTGGCTACATGGTTCAAAACCACTAAAGACTATACAGGTAACGCTTACATTGTAAACAAAGGCGGGTCTGGATCAGATACTGCAGGCCAGAACATGAACTATGGAATATGGATGACATCTGCAGAGAAGATAGCAGCAGGATTTGAAACTAGTACTGGCACAGACTATGTTGCAACAAGCACAAATACTTACAGCGATGGCAAGTGGCACTATGCTGTAGCTACATATGATGGCTCGTCTACTCTAAGATTATACATAGATGGCGCCTCTGTAGCAACTAAAACAACAGCCGGAGCAGCACCTGACAATACAGGAACACAACCTGTGAGGGTGGGTGCTAATTCTCGATTTCTTAGTGGCTTCTTCACTGGAGCTGCAGATGAAGTAAGAATATGGAATAGAGCTGTGTCTTCAACAGAAGTATCGTCTCAGTATAATAGTGGAACATTTGGTGGCACAGGACAGGTAGTTTACCTGCCATTTTCATCTACGACCGTATCTACAAACATCAACACTCCTTCTATAGTAGAAGT
>JBKPNF010000022.1:0-1746 GCA_046732455.1 Thermoproteota archaeon
AGAATTACTAACCGCGGCAGTGGGTGCAAGGATAATTTCGAAGGCCGGCAGTTTAGCGCGACTCGCAAGATTGCCGGCTAGTACAATCCAGATACTGGGTGCCGAAAAGGCACTGTTCCGTGCTCTTAAGACGGGCGCCCGGCCGCCGAAGCATGGGCTGCTGTTCCAGCATCCTCTCATTCATTCTGCGCCCAAGTGGCAGCGAGGTAAGATAGCAAGAGCAGTTGCGTCCAAGGTCGCAATAGCTGCAAGAATCGACTATTACCGCCACAACGGCAAGGACAGCACAGTATACAGTAAGCTAAAAATTCGCATCAATGAAATACAAGAGAAATACCGGGAGCCGATGCCGGAGAAGGAGCGTGACAGGAAATACAAGGAGCACATCCAGCGCCAGCAGCAGCGGTATAGAGCCGGCCGTGATGTGACAACAGATAAACATGACAGGAGAAGGAAGAAGGACAGAAGAAAGAGATTTGGAAACCGACGACGCTATTAGATGGATTTCAATAAATGGCGAGAAGAATGTCTCCACACTCAACCTAGTAAAGGGAAACAATGTCTATGGAGAAAAGCTAGTGAAATATGAGGAAGAGGAATACAGGATTTGGGATCCTTTTAGAAGCAAGCTTGCAGCTGCCCTCAAAAAGGGAATGAAAAATATGCCAATAAAGAATGGTAGCAAAGTGCTGTATCTTGGTGCGTCTACTGGGACAACTGTGAGTCATATATCTGATATCGTTGGGCTATCCGGCCTAGTATTTGCAGTCGAGCCGGCTACAAGAGTTGCAAGGGAACTTATTGAAAATGTCGCTTCAAAGCGCAAGAATGTGCTCCCAATACTTGAAGATGCAAGAAAACCCCACTCCTATTTTGCAGTATTTGGCAAAATAGATGTCATCTACTGCGACATTGCGCAGCCTGACCAGACAGACATTGCGATAGCAAATTGCTCGATGTATTTGAAAACAGAAGGCATAATGCTGTTGGTAGTCAAGACAAGGAGCATAGATGTGACGATGGATCCCAGAGTGGTAGTGGCACAGGAGGCAACTAAGCTGAAAGAGAATGGTTTTCAGATAGATCAGATAGTTAACCTCGAGCCTTTTGACAGGGATCATGGTATGATATATTGCATCTACAAGTCTTAGGGCTTGCGGTGGGCTATCTCGTCAAGCATTATACGAAGAGGCTTCCACGACTTTCTTGTAAACTCCGGAGCAGAGCCCTTAGTGGCTACCCAGTCTCGGATAAAGCGCATTGTGCGCTCATCCGAGGGGTATCCGCTGCCTATGCTTCCGTACCTACTGCGTATATGCTGGATCTCTTGGTCCCTAGTTATCTTGGCAATTATCGACGCAGCAGAAACGACCATATTAATCACGTCTGCATGGTGCATCGAGTATAACTTTGGCTTGCATGTGAGGTGACATTCCATGTATTCTCTGTATCTCTGCGGGTTGACATCACAGCAGTCAACATAGACCTCCTCCGCTCCAATAGTGTTGATGACACTGGCCATAGCCTTTGCCTCAAGCCTGTTGAGTCCTCTGAGTAATACGCTGCCATCAACTTCGACTGCGTCTATCTTGTGGATGCAAACAGAGTCGGTAATCTTCATTATTTCGCCAAAAAATCTGGCACGAGCTTTGGGGCTCAGAGCCTTGGAGTCTCTGACGCCCATATCACGCAAAAGAGTAATCTTTGACTCTTGGATACTAATCCCTGCAACAACAAGGGGGCCGA
>JBKPNF010000023.1:0-4067 GCA_046732455.1 Thermoproteota archaeon
GTAGAGAATGCTCCTGCCAGAAGAGTTGAAAGCATTGCAACTTGATACGGTGGGGCTACATTTGATTGTAATAATAGGTAGATAGATGTGAATTTGCCTATCATGTATATCACTTCAGATACGCCTAAAGCGGTCACTAGTTTCTTTGCATCTTGTTTAAACCTATTTGAATCTCTCTTACCTGTAACAGTGTCAATATACTTCTTTCTATTATCGATGTAGAATAGACCTACAAATGCAGCGAGATACATCCCTATATCTGCTATTATAGAGAAAATAGAAACAAGAACGTTATTAGTAATGCTTTGTGCAACATATTGAACAACTATCGCATCTGTAATAATTGCAGCTATAGCTGCAACAACGATATTTTTGTTGAATAAGATAAGTTCTCGATATCTGCTGTATAATTGTTTGAACGATTGTTGCTGCTGCTGTCGTCTATTCTTTTGCATGGTACGGGGACGGTTTGATAAGTCCACCGTCATATCGTTTGGATAAACATGAATATTAATCTAGCTTAGAACCAAGATTGACAATTTCGCTCACGAATTTAAGAAGGTAACCATATTCTATACCTTTTTAAGGTAATATTCTTCTTAATAACTCGTCGTTCCTTATCCAATTTCGGATTGGTTTTAGTTAATTCTAGCTTTTAGAGACCGGCTTTGTGCTTGTACGAGTATACTTCAATAATAATTATACAATAGCCTTATTTCGCTCTCATACAGTCTTGTGTTTTACAAATTACGTTGACAACTTCCCCTACATTTGGACTTGTGATTAAGGTGATGAGTCTGACTGCAATTGCGGCCATTCTTGTCATCCACCTCCGTCATTTGCACCGCCCTTCGTACTTTCAACTTCCCATTCTCGCAATTCCTTCTCTAATTTCGAATTCGGTTTAGTGATTGGTTGTAACGTGCTTTCTTTTTGAGCGTATTCTTCTTTTTTCTTCTTCGCTTCCGATTTATTATTCTCTGTCTCCAAACCTACTACTGCAAATTTTATCACCAGACAAGTTATTGAACATTATTGACAACTTCATCCGTCTCCAATGCAGGGGGCATCCGCAAGAACCCCTCTACTGTACTAATGGATTTTCCGATACACTCTAATTTTGATTCTCTTGAAGTAAATTATGACTAGCCAATGAATGCATGAATCGATTAAAAGATTCTGCCCGGACTATCATTAACACGCTGCCGACCTTCAGCTGTAACATGAAAACTTCCACCTATGGCGTAAGGTTTTATCAGACCTTCGTCCTGCAAATAAAAATGAATTCTTTCAAGTTTATGAAGCTCTTTTCTTGTGTCAATTTCCAGAGATGCTGCTACATCAACGGTATTCACATCATCTTTCTCTTTAGTCAAATCAGATGCTCGATTAAGAATGTCATACCTCAATCTTTGAACTCTCTTATCTCAGCTTTTTCATTTTCTTTAAACGAGTTCTTGATTTGCGTTGCAATCCATGATGAAGTCTGTGACGAATCTTCAAGCAATTTTTCAATTTCTTTGATTCCTTCATGCGTAATCGAGATTGTACCCAAAGCCTTTGATGCTATGAAATTCTTATCCATAAATCTTTCATAAATTCACGAAGTCTTCTTTTCTCTTCCTCTCCCTCACATAACGACGGAGAGCTGCTGGTAGTAAATATAGGCTAAGCGATAACCCTTAGCAATAAGATATATCTTGCTCAGGATGATGAATAGGATTTCCTGCTCCGTTTGTTTTATTAGTGATTCTCTTTCCTGTATAGATTTTGAGAGTGCAGTAATAGTATTTCTCAACCCTGTCTCTGAACTAAAATCATAGATTGTTTCTATGCCCCTAATCACTTTGTATGAGTTGGTTGCGACATTTTCAATTCCGTCGCTTGATTTTTGTGCAACTGTATCAGCAAGAAAGGCTGAATGTTTTTGAACTTCTTCTCTTGAGATTTCATGCCAGCCTGGTAGGATGATTCTCTTATTCAAATTAACCTGTCTAGCTTTTATAGCATGATACTCTTCTTGCGGCCAATTTTTCTCAAAGAATTTCTTACTGACAATAATGATTCCATACTCTGAATTTGTTAGTCCATAATCGATTTTTCCACTTAAGCTGTCTCCTGTCTTCAAAGAAAACTCGTCATACCAGATTTTCAGACCATGCGTTCTAAGTGCTCCAGCAAGTGGTGTTGCTACCGCTTCCTTATCTTTGCTTGCATGACAAATGAAAGCGTCATATTTGTCGCTTGAAGACATCTACTGCCCTATTGTCGTCATATACGCTTGTGATATAAACCTCTTGTAGGGCTACTTACTACCCTTTCCCCTTCACTGCCGGCCGCTTTATTGCTAATCTCTGTTGGTGCCTGCCTTCAGTAGCTATACGCACATTATTTAGAATGAAGTAGCGTCATACTAAGCGTTGTAGTATATGCGGTAAGAATCTAAAGTTTGATAGGATAGCCTAAAACTCGTTGGCATGCTGGAAGTGTATGATAATTAATGTTGGTTCTTTGAAACATGCTTTTTTATCGTCTGAATAAAAGCGTAGTCACTTCCTTTTGTTTTTAATGCTCCTGTCTCTTAATAGATATATGCGGCGTGCTAAGTAATGCAGGTTCAGGAAACTGGCCTGAATGCTGCTTCTAAAATATAAGCCAGATTCCACCCATGTTGTTTATGTAGTTTAAATCCTAGATTTACAATATTCACCAATTTTACACATTTTTTCACTTTCTCGCTCTTTTGGTGGTTATGAAGCAAAAAAGAGAAGGAACCAATAATAAATAGCTAGGACTATTTGGTACTAGCTCTCTCTCTCATTTCAGGCGATTATTTATCCGCAGCCTTGGAGCCACTTTGGGATATCAACGACTTGGAGCTGAACTCTGCTAGTAATCGCAGGATACCTGAGCAATCGTGTATGACATTGAATAAAATCTCTCATAAAGCCATTTTTTCTTGTACAACATTCCAATGTGAATTTATTTTAGTATCATGCGGCAATTGTCGTGGAGGAAATATATGAGACATAGAAGTAAAACCGATATATTTTGCGATATTTTAGATGCGTCAAATGATAGGAGCGGTGTTATGAAGACTAAGATAATGTATAAGGCATTTCTCAGCTATACTCAATCGAAAGAGTATCTGCCAGTTCTGACTGCAAGCGGATTGCTCCAATACGATGTGAAGACTCAGACATTTAAGACTACTGAAAAAGGTCTTAGGTTTCTTAACGCTTACAATTGGATTGGTGAGGCTATGAAGATACCGTCATCAATACCCTCTAGTTCTTCTTCTTTCTTATTCAGTAGTACTAAGTAGTCGTTGTACTATCACCCGCAGTTGTTGTTATTGTTCCATTAGCACCAAGGTTACTATAGGACCAAATATTTGTCCTCCTCCATCATTGCTTATCCTAGCTACTGGAGTATTACCACTTGTTTGATATGTCTCCCACCATGTTACTACTACATCTTCTCTCTCGTTCTTTCCTTCTACTATCTCCTATCGAAAAGGTATCAGAACAGCAGTGCCCCTAACAGCCACTACATAGGATGAGAATTGGAAAACAAATCTTTGAATGGTTCCATTTTATTTACTTGATTATGACCAGCCTATGCACAGATACAAGACAACAGAAAAAAAGGTCACAGGTTTCTTCAAGCTTGCAAAGAATTAGACGAGTTAAGAGTGCGTCAGATACTAACATCATAACTTAAACAACTTTAGCAAGTTTAATGCAAATAAAGATGCTTGAGGTCTGTGCTGGGCGATACTAGGTTAATCTGAGAGAACGACCATAGTATTAGTTTACTTTGCAGTCCGTTGGTCTCAAGATTATCAACTCTTCTTGTCTTTTAGGTAGCAAACTATTCACATCATTTCTTTTTGACATTATTCTATCTCTAAAGCTCATCATCAGACATGCAAAAGGAAGTAATTGAAAAAGTAGCAGCTCTTATAACGGCTGCTTTTGGTCTGGTCGCGGCTCTTGCATGGAACACCGCTATACAGGAAATATTCCGGTTGATCTTCGGGGATCAGAGCGGCGTATGGGCCATGA